>JAQVZK010000170.1 GCA_028708195.1 Desulfovibrio sp. | reverse complement strand
CCCCCCTCAACGATATGGACCTTGTGCCCCAAAGCCTCAAGCAAGGCGGCATCGTCTGTAACGCTGAATTTTTTTTGCTGGGCGTGAAAGTGGGCCTGACGCAAAAGTTCGCAAGAAAAGCCCTGCGGGGTCTGCGCCGCCACCAGGGTCTGGCGTGGCAGGGTGCCGCTAACAAGGCCATCGGCAACGGTTTTGATAGTGTCTGTGACAGGCAGTGCCGGAATGACCCCGGCGACATCCTGTTGCAGGGCTTCGCATACCTTGCGTATGAGCGTGGGGGTGACAAAAGGACGCGCCGCATCGTGAACGAGCACATGGCGTGTGCCGGCGGGCAGTACGCACAGGCCGTTCCATACGGAATCCTGCCGCAGTTCTCCTCCAGCCGCCGTGAGCCAGGGCAGGCCCAGATCTTCAGCAGCATGAAGTTCGCGCAGGTGGTCTTTATGCGCAGCATGCTCGTTTTTGGGAAAAACAAACACAATGCCCGCCACCGCCGCACTGCGGCTCACGGCTCTGGCGGCGTGCCAGAAGAGAGGCGCGCCACGCCATGAAATAAACTGTTTGGCGTTGCCCTTTGTGGCAGCGGCAAGACGGCTGCCTTGCCCGGCAGCCAGCAGAATGACCCAGGGCTTGTTGTGCCCTGGGGGGGGAATGGAAGATTCAGGCATGATTGAGCCTTTGGCTGACAGTATGCGGGAGTCGGACTGTAAGCCGGGTTCTGTCACAACGGTTGCCCGTGTGTGACCGTCATTCCTCTAGGGGTACGGTTACCCGCACCCTCAAGCAACCTACCCGGAAGGCTGTGGCCGGGCCAGCCGCCTTCCCTATTTGGTCTTGCTCCGAACGGGGTATGCCGAGCATGCCGCGTCACCGCGGCATCTGGTGGTCTCTTACACCACCGTTTCACCCTTACCCGACAGAAGTCGGGCGGTTTGCTTTCTGTGGCGCTGTCCGAGGGTCGCCCCCCCTGGGTGTTATCCAGCGTTCTGCCCTGTGGAGCCCGGACTTTCCTCCCCGGGTTTTCACCCGCAGCGACGGTCTGTCCGACTCCCGCAATCTGTTGCTGCATGGCGGCAAAGGCCGCTGCACCAGACCGGACCACGCAATGTTGTCTGCATAGTCCGGCCATATTTACGAACCACTGCTACTAGTCTGTCAGCGGCTGTACCTTGGGAGCGCATTGGGGCGCGTCAGCCACGGTAAAGTGCTCGCACCAGAAAATGAGGCGCTGGCAGTTGGGGCAGCTCAAAATCTGCTGGCCGCGCTGCAGTTCAATAAAGGACTGCGGCGGAATAGAAATATGGCAGCCGGAGCAGATACCCTCTTTGACGGCCACGATGACGGGATGTTCCAGGCGCTCACGAATGAATTCATAGCGCATGAAAACGGGCTGGGGAATGGCCTTGCAGACATGAGCGCGCTTGGCATTGAGTTCGCCAAGGGCGGCGCTGCCCTTTTGCAGCTTTTCTTCAAGGCCGTCACGCTTGACGTCAAGCTCAGCTTTAATGGCTGTATGGGTGAGGTCGATTTCGGCCAGGGCGTCTTTCTGGAACTGCAGCTCTTCGAGAAGAGTCATCTTCTCTTCTTCACGGGAGCGGTTCACTTTTTCCATGCTATCCATTTCGCGCATCATGGCATGGTATTCACGCGTGTTTTCAACCTGCATGAGCTTGTTTTTGCTCTTTTTGATGCGCGCGCTGTCATCATCAATTTCAAGCGAAAGGCGCTTTTGCTGTTCTTGCAGGTGGGTCAGTTTGTCCACAATATAGTTGCGCTGCGTTTCGCTGGAGTTGAAACGCTGTTCAAGCGAATCCAGTTCGCTGGGGGCCCGCTCCATATTCTGCCGCACAGTGTATATGGCATCATCAACTTTTTGCAGCTCAACAAGCTGCTTTATCTGTTCAAAGTAAACGGCATTGCTCATCTAAAAATCCTCCTGATGATTCATGACAGGGCAACGGTGCGGAACGGCGACGCAGAGGGCACAAAGTGCACAGTGAGGCCATTGAGCTGTTGCTGGAGCAGGTGGCACATGCGGCGCATCATTTCTTCTTCAAGGCAGTGGTGACCCACGTCAAGAAGGGGGATTTCCGCGTCCAGCGCAGTGTGGTATTTTACATCTCCGGTGATAAACATCTGTGCTCCGGCCTTGTGGGCCGCAGGCAGAAGCGATGAACCGGAACCGGTGCAATACGCCAAACGGTGTATTTTCTCCGGGGGCGGCCCACTGAGAGTCGCTGTGGAAAGGTCGAGAGTGCTTTCAAGTGTCCCAATGATCTGCTCCACAGCCTGCGGTTGCGGAAGATCGCCCACAAGGCCATAGCCCAGCATACCCCCCTCTAAAGGCGAGGGCACGGGTTCAAGTGCCGTGAGATTGACGAGGCGCAGGTCTGCTGCAAGCCAGCCCACAGGGCCGCGTGGATTGACGTCCAGTGAAGTATGCGCTGCATACAGTGGAACATCCGCACGGATGAGCAGGCGCAAAACTTCATGATATGCATCAAGCTTTGCAGGAAGCGCAGGTTTGAGCGTGAGGGGGTGATGGCTCAAAATAAACTGAGCCCCAAGGTCAAGACTTTGCCTCACTGACTGCGGGGTTGGGTCAAGACAGACAGCTATGCTCTTGACCTCTTGCCGCAGGGCCGCCACCTGAAGGCCAGAAATATCCCAGGGCGCCGCAGCGCAGAGAGGGGCGGTTTCTTCGATGGCTTTAATTAATTCAGTTACTTGCATGTATGTGCTCCACCATAAAAAAGGGCGCTTTCTTGCAATGCAGAGAAAGCGCCAAAAATCACCGGCGTGAAAAGAAATTTGAGCGATACCAACAAGATAGTTTTATTCCTACCGCCTGGTGCGACGCCTCAATTCACAATGAAGCAAGCGCGCACCGACAGGCATTCAATTTATATCACCTAGCTTTAAATGGGCAGATTGTCAAGGTGAGTCCCCGTAAAGAAAGCAGTCTTGCGGTCAGGGCTGTGGATGAGCGAGTGCGTTGGGCAGATGTATTCTTGCTTTGTTTACTGAAGGCGGGCGGTATATTTTGCCGCTGTCAGGGCAAGGGCCGTTCGCAATGTTGGAGGTATTGGTAGGTGTCCGTTACGTCTGCAATATCTGTGCATGCGTTTTTTTTGTCAGCAGTTGGCCTGGATGGGGCAATGGCAAAAAAAATCCCCTGGTTGGCGTTGCGGTGTCGGCGTCACTGCGCTAAATGGGGGGCATGAATGCAAGCAAGTTTTTAAAAATACTACGTGATCTTTTTTTGCCACAGCAGCGGAATGCCTGTCCCCACTGTGGCGGTATACGCTGCATTGGGGTTTGCCAGTTTGACAAGCAACCTGTGGAGAACCATCAGGCAGATGCTGTCAGCAAAACTGATGAACTCGGTAATGCTGGTCAGCAAGAAAAAAATGACCCGCCAAAAATATAACGGCTGATCACAGGAACAGATGCGGGGGATACGGTTTTAGAAGTGAGGAAGAAAAGGTTTTAGGGGGGCGTGGGGGAGGTGACCCTTTTGCAAAAGGGTTCCTCCCCCACAAGGTATTTCAACGTGCTGTTACTCTGTTCCAGCACCAGACCAGCACCAGCACCAGCACCCGCGCCAACGTCTGAGGCAGGCACGCCTGCTTTTTCAATCTTTACGGCGCAGGCCTTGTACTCGGCAGTTTTTGTACTGGGATCCATAGCCGGGTTGGTGAGCCAGTTGGCGTTGCTTTCGCGGAAGTGAAAGGCCATCCACACCATGCCCAGGGGCATGTCATCCGTCACTTTGACACGCACCAGCACTGATCCCCGGCGGGATGAGATGCGGATAGTTTCACCGTCTGTAATATGCAGGCGGGTGGCGTCGGCGGTGGAGATATCCGCCGTATCGTGGCTCATGAGCGTGTTGAGGCCCTTGCTGCGGCCTGTTTGGGTGCGCGTGTGGTAGTGGTAGAGCCGCCTGCCGGAGCTGAGCACAAAGGGGTATTCCTCATCGGCAACTTCTGCGGCGGGCGTCCATTTTACCGGCACAAAAAGCCCCTTGCCCCGGGTGAATGCCCCGTCCTCATGCAAGACAGGGGTGCCGGGGTGGTCTTCATGTGTGCAGGGCCACTGCAGCCCGTCAGCCTCGATGCGGCGGTATTTGATGCCCCGAAAGAGCGCGGCCAACACCGATATTTCATTGTCCCACAAATCCTGGGCCGAATCGGACTGCCACTGGTGCCCAAAGCGGGCCGCCAGCTGCTTGAAAATCCACCAGTCCATTTTTGCTTGGCCAGGGGCCGGGCTTACGGCGCGCACACGGCTGATGCGGCGCTCGCTGTTACTGAAGGTGCCGTCTTTTTCGCCCCAGGCGGCGGCGGGCAGAATTACGTGTGCGAACCGAGTGGTTTCATTGGGAAAAATATCCTGCACTACCAGAAATTCGGCAGAAGATAGGCAGCTTTCCACATGGCTGATATCAGGCTCTGTGTTGGCTAGGTTTTCGCCAAAAATGTACATTGCCTTGATTTTCTTTGATTTAAGTCCGTCAAGCATGTCGGGCATCATCAAGCCAGGCCCTGTGGGCAGGGACGTGCCCCAGAAATGTTCCAGATGTTTTCTGGCGGCTTTATCCGCCACTTTGCCGTAGCCAGGATACGTATCTGGCAGAGCGCCCATATCACAGGAACCCTGCACGTTGTTCTGCCCGCGCAAGGGGTTCACGCCGCCAAGCGCTTTGCCCATATTGCCCAGCAGCATTTGCAGTGAGGCGCAGGTCAACACGTTGTTAACGCCGCAGGTATGCTCTGTAATGCCAAGCGTATAGGCCAGCATGGCTGGTCTGACCGAGGCCAGGTCACGGGCTGTGCGCTCGATGATATCCGGTGCAATGCCGCAGACGGGCGCGGCCTGCTCCGGTGTGCAGTCAGCAACATTGCGCCGCAGTTCTTCAAAGCCAAGAGTATGCCGGGCCACAAAATGCTTGTCGTACAGGTCATCCCGGATGAGCACGTGCATGATGGCATTGAGCAGGGCAATATCTGACCCCACACGGAGCTGCAGGTGGGTTTCTGCCTCCTTGGCGATGGCCGTACGGCGCGGGTCGGCCACAATCAGCCGACAGCCATTGCGCACGGCCTGTTTGACGAAGGCTCCGGCCACGGGGTGAGCCTCCGTGATATTGGAACCAATGAGAAACAGCATCTTGGCTTCACCCAGATGGGCAAAGCTGTTGGTCATAGCACCTGAACCAAACGATGTGGCCAGACCGGCCACAGTGGGGGCGTGTCAGGTCCGCGCGCAGTGATCAATATTATTGGTCTTGAACACCGCGCGAAAGAGTTTTTGCATCTGGTAGTTATCTTCGTTGATACTACGGGCGCATGCCACACCGGCCACAGCGTCCGGGCCGTGATTTTCAATAGCTTGAGAAAATTTTGAGGCTACAAGGTCCAGAGCTTCGTCCCAGGAGGCTGCCCTGAATGAGCCGTCTTCACAGCGAATGAGGGGTTCTGTCAGCCGTTCTTT
>JAQVZK010000169.1 GCA_028708195.1 Desulfovibrio sp. | reverse complement strand
CCCGTGCGCTGCCGCCATAACGAAGTGGCCCCCAGTCAGTACGAAATCGCGCCTCTGTACGAAGTCAGCAATCTGGCCGTTGACCACAACCACATCATCATGTCCACGTTGCGCAATGTGGCCAAACGCTATGGGCTCAAATGCCTGCTGCACGAAAAGCCCTTTGCCGGGGTTAACGGATCGGGCAAGCACGTGAACTACTCCATAGGCAATGCGGACCTGGGCGCGCTTTTTGAGCCCGGCGAAACGCCGCACGCCAACGCCAAATTTTTGGTGTTCTGCGCGGCCATGATCCGTAGCGTGCACAAGTTTGGCGGTCTTTTGCGTGCCACTGTGGCCAGCGCCAGCAACGACCACCGCTTGGGAGCCAACGAGGCACCCCCGGCCATCATGTCCATCTTTTTGGGCGATATGCTCACCGAGGTGTTTGAAGCCTTTCGAGCCGGGCGTATTGAGGATGCAGCCAGCGGCAAAAAGCGCGCGGCGCTCAATATTGGTGTGGACACCTTGCCCCCCCTGCCGGCTGACCCTGGCGACCGCAACCGTACAAGCCCTGTGGCTTTTACTGGCAACCGCTTTGAATTTCGCGCGCTGGGCTCCAGCCAGTCCGCCGCGGGGTCCATTACAGCGCTCAACGTCATGATGACGGATTCTCTGGGATTTGCCGCTGACTGGCTGGAAAGAGAAGCGGCGCAGGGCCGAAGCTTCAATGAAGCTCTGGAATCCTTTATCAGTCATGTGATTGAAGAGCACAGCGCCGTTATTTTTAACGGGGACGGGTACTCTGAAATCTGGCACAAGGAAGCGGTACGCCGTGGGCTGCCCAATTTGCGCACCACCCCTGAGGCCCTGCCTATGCTTGTCACCCCCGAAGTGGTGGAAGTGTATGAAAAGGCGGGCGTGCTCAACAGGGCAGAACTGCGCGCACGGCAGGATATCTATGTGGAGCAGTACTGCAAGACCGTGCGTACCGAGGCAAATCTTGTCATCCGCATGGCCCGCACCATCATTTTTCCTGCCGCCATGCGCTATCAGGGTGAGTTGGCCAGCACTGCGGTCAGCATGAGATCTCTGGGGCTGGAAGCCAAGACCATAACTCTTGAGGAAGTGACGGAACACCTTCGCAAGATACAGGCGGCCACCGCCACCCTTGAAAGCGTGCTGGCCGAAGTGGACGCCCTGGGCGCCGGGATTGAAGCCGCACGCCGCTATTGCAGTGACGTGCTGCCGCATATGGCCACAGTGCGCATTCATGCCGACATGCTGGAAACCCGTGTTGCCGATGACCTGTGGGTTCTGCCCAACTATCAGGAAATTCTCTTCGGCAAGTAGGGGAGTGGTGGGATTACGCCGGTTGGCACCAACAGACAGGTGGTTGCTGGCCTGCAATGAGTCAGGGTTTTATACTGTGCCAGGATTTTAGAGCATTTTCACTTTGGGGCTATCTATTCTCAAAGTGAAAATGCTCTTTTGCTATGACACTAAGGTCACCTCAAGCGAATGCCCCCAACAAAAAAACATCACCCGGTTGAATAGCATCTGCGCAGCCATCCCACTGGATGGTTAATAAAAGTTCGGCCAGCTTTTTCCGAAATTTTAACGGAAAAAGCTGGCCGCTTGAGGAGTATTATGGCCCTGTCTGGCCTGTCTGCCTGATCGGGCGCAGGTTACAGTCAGGATTTCTGGCTTTTGAAAGCAGACTCACCGCAAGGCCGGGCATGCCAGTCTGTTAGTCGCCTGCTGGTACAAGCAGTATCCGGCAGGGGGCCTTTTCACACAGTGCGGCAAGGTTGCCGCGAATCCGCTCAAGGCCGCGTCGCAAAGGGTTGGATGCGACGAGCAGGTCATAGCCATTTTGCATTTCTTGATGGGCCTGATCAACCACATTGCCAACCTTAGTGATGCACTGGATATTCAGGCTTTTGTCCGCAAGGCTTTTAAGCCGGGCAAAGGCCTTTTCAGCGCTTTTTTCTTCTTGCTGCTGCACGTAGTCGATAAAATCCGCACGTGAGCCACTGCCCGAAAGCCAGTCATGCCCCACATAGTCGTTCCATGTGGAATCCAGCACGAAAAGGGCCGTCAACTGGGCGGAATTTTGCTGTGCAACACGCACTGCTTCAGCAGTCGCAGAACTGTCTTCATCAAGAAGCAATAATATGTTTTTAGGCGCTGCCATAAACATTACGGTAACGTCCCCTTTTCATGATCCAGTACGATGATGGTGTCTTTGCCTTTTTTTACCACTGCACCCGGCTTGCCGGGAACATCAAGAACTTTTCCGTTGGCTTTGACACTCACGTCTCGGGTGACGACCTTTTCTTCCATTACATTGTCTTTCCATTTCTTTTCAACAACTTCAAGAGAATAGATCACGTCACCGCTTTTAACTTGCGCCCCTTTTTCCACTGCGACTGAAATAAGTTTGCCGTCCTGGCTGGCCTTTACCTTTACCGTGGGTACGATAAAGGCCATGTAGCCAAGCACAAAAATTACTACAAGCCCGGCAAAAATAATAGAAGCAACATCCTCGTGCCGGTCATTTTTGAATACCGTCATTTTTTGCTTTTCGTTACTCATGGCATCTTCCTTTAACTAAAATGCGCCGGTTTTGGGCATGAACAACATAATGACAATGAGGGCCAGCACATATTTTACCATGCCTGCTGTCAGGCCAAGGCGCAAAGGCTTGCCGCCTGCGGCCTTGATTTCACGAAAGTCGATGTATGCTCCCTGGCCCACAAGGCCGATGCCGAATATCCACTGCATGCAGTCGCGCAGAAGATGCAGCGTCTCGGACCCTTCGGCACCAAGCATGCCCATAGAAGACAGCGCGGTCATGCCAAAAAAGCCCAGAACGAAGATGGGGAACTTGGAGACAAGGATTTCTTTAAGGCTGATATGCTCGGCTTCGCCTTCGCCTTTCCAGTACCAGACGGTGATGGCAAAGACCACGAAGGGGATACTGATGACGCGCACCACGTTCCAGACTTCACCGTAGGCAACGGCTGTTCCGGGGGCGATCACCGGGTTGAAGGCAAGGCATGTGGCAAGCACCTGCCCCGAGTTCAGAATGCCTGTGCCCACCCACGCGCCGTACTGCAGGTCTGACAGGTTAAGTGCTTTGCCGATAAAGGGGCTGATAAACATTGTAACAATGCCGAAGCCCAAAATGGTGGCAATGGCAAGGGCCAGGTCAACAGGCCGGGCGCGCACACCAGGCGCTGCTGCCACAGCTGCTGAAACGCCGCATACGCCGCAGGCCGCAGCCATGACAGCGGCCACCGAACGGTCGACTTTCCAAATTTTACTCAGCCACATGATAAGAAAAACTGTGCCAAACACAAAAGCCATGATCAGCAGCGCCGCGCTGATGCCAAGCTTGAGAAGGCTTTGCAGGGTATACAGAGACCCCAGCATAATAACGCCTGTTTTGATGAAGAGGCGGGTGGTGCGAAAGCCCGCATCCGCCCAGGCGGGGATTTTACCCCGAAAAAGGAAATTTCGAAACAACATGCCCGCTATGATGGAAAGCAGGATATAGTTGAGGCTCAGCACCTTTACAGGCCAGCCTTTTACGCCAAAAAGCGTGATGCTGTTCAACCAGGGAACAGCATATATGCGCAATACGGCCAAGGTGCCTATCATCAGCACCAAACCGGGAATAATTGCGATGATTTTGCCCAGCACTCCTCTGTCTTCCATTGTCAACCTCCGGCATTATGTAGTGTTAGGGTATAAACATTTTTTCACAACTAGTTAGGGTTAAAAGGATAGTTGTTTGATCACATATCACGGGAAATCGGTTGGCGCAAGTAGCCTTACGATCTTGATGTGAATGATTGTGGTGGGTTGGCTATAAAAAAGTGAGGCAAGTACCGCGCGACTGATTGGTTGTACGATCAGAGTTTTTCACGATTTACTGCTGTTTTTTTAAAGAGTTGCGCTTCACTCAGTTGAATGGCCGCACCTGCAACAACCTGAATGACTAATCAATCAGGGGAATATTCATTGTAATTTACATGAATTGTGAAAGATAATATGTAGTTGGCAATGCATGCATAAGTGTGCGTACTGACAGTGCTTCCGCCAGTTCAGGATGAGATATGTATGAGGAAGGTGCAAAAACATCTGGTCGAGCCAGAAATAGGCTATCCCTTGGTATATGTGTTGGGTGCTGGCGTGTGATTTATGAGGGGGGGGCAGAAGCACGGAGGCGGGGCAGAATGAGGATCACCCCTGGCACAAGTGCTTGTGTGCAATTCTGGGCGAAGGGGAGTATAAGCACCAGGCCTGGGCAAAAATAGGCTTATTCTTGGCATACGTGCGGGATATTCTGTAAGGCGCCAGGCGAAAGCCGCGCTAGGGCCGTGCCATCGTGCGGGAATGGCTTGCAAAGCACCTTCAGCGCAGCTGGCTGCTGGCGGGCAGTGCCTTATGCTTTTATTGACCGGGTGAAGCTGCCCGTACAGCCATTCTTTGAGAGCAGAGAGGGAGTCATATCTCCCCAGAGTGAATAAGAAAAATGAGTTTTTTAATTTTCCTGCTTGACAGCGGCGCAACCATCACATATACACACTCTTCGTGTTGGGCTGTCGTTCAATTGGCAGGACGACGGATTCTGACTCCGTTAATCAAGGTTCGAGTCCTTGCAGCCCAGCCAACACAGTGCGTCCCCATCGTCTAGCCGGCCCAGGACAACGGCCTTTCACGCCGTCGACAGGGGTTCAAATCCCCTTGGGGACGCCAATTTTTTCAAAGGGTTACATCGAAAGATGTGACCCCTTTTTTTGTAGGTAGAACCCCCCCCGCTAGGCGGGGGGGTCCGTAAAGCTTAAAGCTATAAGCATGTCAGCAAAACTGGCTCTACCTGTTAAAATAAGCGGGCGCGCAAGTTGGCACTGATTCGCGCGCAAGTTGGCATAAACAGCCATGCAAAAAAGCGGGGCAAAACCCCGCTTTTTGTGTCGTTAATGGCACGCAAAATTAGACCGCGTAAGACACAACTACACCCAGTACATCTCCAGCGGTTTCGGCTGCCTCTACCGCTGCTAGCAACTCCGTTCGTCTGGCCGCATGAGCTTGCATGACATACGCAAGGCCCTCGGCATCCTCGGCGGCAAATGCAGCCGCGCCGATGATGATATCCTGCTCGGTCGGGCTTGCTGTCGGCATTGTCAGAGATGCGGCCACGGCGGCGTCATAGCCCGCCTGCACCTCGCCTCGCTTATCTGCCTGGGCCTCGGCCAGCAGCTCGGCATCCGTTTTTGCGGGGCGCTTTGTAACCGCTTTCTTTGGCAGCGGCCCAATCTCTTTCATTTGCCGGGCCGGGCTGGCGTTGGTGTCGCCCGGCAGCCAGTAATCAGTAGCATCTTGCACCACGGCGGCGGCAAAAAGCGGCTCCTTGCGTTCCCGGTGGTCATCAACCCTCTTCCATGCATTGCCTGTCCACTGGGGCCAAACATGATCCCACGGCTGTTTAGGCGGTGCGTTGTATGTGGCGTT
>JAQVZK010000168.1 GCA_028708195.1 Desulfovibrio sp. | reverse complement strand
AGGGGGGAAGAGAGTTCTTTGTGGGGGAAGAATGCCTTGAAGGAGGCGGTCAAGAGGCCGCGCAACACCTGAGCAAAGCGCAATTTTTCATCAGCATAACGAAAGGTCGCCGAATGGCGACCTTTCGTTATGCTGAACCCTGACGGGCAGGGTAACTGTATACCAAACGTTACATGGCGGCCTTGTATATCGCGGCTACCGCAGCGTCAGTCATGGTGCGTGGATTCGTCAGGCCGCAAGCGTCTTTCTGCGCGTTGGCCGTCATGGTGGGAATGTCGGATTCCTTCACTTCCTTGCCGTACTTTTTGCCAAGGGCCTTCAGGCCTTCAGGAATACCCACGTCCGCAGACAGGGTGTTGATGGCGGCAATGGCCTTCTTGGAAGCTTCATCAGAGCTGATGCCGTCGGTGATTTCACCAAGCAGGCGAGCAATGCGGCCAAAACGGCGACGAGTGGCGATGCGGTTGTATTCGCACACGTAGGGCAGCAGGATGGCGTTACATTCGCCGTGGGGCAGGTCATAGAAACCACCCAGCTGATGCGCCATAGCGTGAACGTGCCCAAGGCTGGCGTTGTTAAAAGCCATACCGGCCAGATACTGGGCATAACACATGCCTTCACGGGCTTCCTTGTCCTGACCATTGGCCACAGCGCGACGCAGATAACGATTGATAAATTCCATTGCCTTTTCGGCGCAGGCGTCGGTCATGGGGGTGGCAGCGGTGGAAACATAGGCTTCAACAGCGTGAGTCAAGGCATCCATGCCAGTGGCTGCGGTGAGGGCCGGGGGCATGCCCATCATGAGGATGGGGTCGTCAATGGCAACACCAGGGGTGCAACGCCAGTCAACAATGGCCATCTTCACCTTACGTGACGTATCGGTGATGATGCAAAAACGCGTCATTTCAGAAGCTGTGCCCGCCGTGGTGTTTACGGCCACATAGGGAGGAAAGGGGTTGGCGGATTTGTCCACACCTTCATAATCATGAATTTTGCCGCCGTTACCGGCAAGAAAGCCCACACCCTTACCGCAGTCATGCGAGCTGCCGCCGCCAAGGGTGATGATGCTGTCGCATTTTTCCTTCTTATACATTCCAAAAGCGGCATCCACATTCTTGTCTGTGGGATTGGGCACAGTTTGGTCAAAAATGGCGTACTTCATTTTGGCGGCATCAAGAATATCCGTAATAACTTTCAGAATACCAGCCTTTACGATGCCTTGGTCAGTAACGATAAGAGGTTTGCTGCCGCCAATGTTCTTGAGACGAAGAGGGATCTCTTTGGAACACCCTTCACCCACAAGAGTAACATTGGGGATGAAGAAGGAAGTGATTTGTCCCATGTGCATGCTCTTAAGCTCAGTACTCATATGCGACTCCTGACGTTATGCGGATACAACACATTTAAATGCTTTGTATATGTACCGCAGTGATAAGTAAGCATCCTTTATGTCAAGAGTACCGCATAGAAAATTCCATTGCAAGCTTCCAGAAGCTGATTACACAACACTTTTGAATAATATTTACTTTAATTTGAATGTACATTTTTACACAACTAAATAAGTTTTGTTCTTTTTTGCACAATACTACATTGATTGATTGTTCACCCAAAAAATTTAAACCGTGACAACAAACAACTACCGACTATCCATCAAGCGTAACACCGCAAGATACAACCATTATAGTATAGATAGCTGTGGTCGTTACGTTCGATATCGCCCACACTACCAATCTGACTTGCCGGGCATCGCCGTGCTATTTGCCAAGCAGAACGCATCGCACGTGGCAGCACCTGTCAGAGCGCATCTATTATCGGTATCTTCTACTTTGCCAGCAGATCTACATTACAGATTTGGCGCGAGGCAAAAGAAGCGGCCCTTTTCATACCGATTGAGTACGCACGCATACGCATCTCTCATGAAAAGGGCCGCTTTATGCGACATCCAAAACTGTGCTAAAAACAGCCAGAATCAGAGCAACTTTGAGGCAGTGGCAGTCTTAGACGCGCGGCTTCAGGAAAGCCGCTCTACAGTGGGCGAGATCCGCCGGGTTCTTTAATCTTGCCGGGGCGGCACATACGGGTCAGGCTGCGCAGGTAGGCTTTGCGTTTATCAAGGAAGAAGGCCAGGGGTCGGGAGAAGTTACGTCCCAGCAATCCATCCACAAGAAGCTGGCTGATCTCCCGTTCGCGCGTCAGTACAAGCTGTGACCGTGCCAGCACATTGCGGTCGGCCTCTGGCATGGAGCGCGCAATCTGCCTGAAAGCGTCCTGTGCTCTGGGCTGGTAGAACCAGATGTACATAAGGTCAAGGGCATTGACGATGAAGGCCCGCTCCAGTTCTTTGCCCTTGGCTCCCCCGCTGCCCTGGAGCCCGCCGGGGCGCGCCAGTTTGATAAGGGCGTCTTCGTGGGGGAACAGCAGTTCCAGCCGGGTGTAGCAGTCAAAGAGGCTATTGAGTTTGCTTCTGTAGTCCCAGCGGCGCATGCGCAGGTTCACCTGGCTGTCTGCGTAGCCTTCGATGAGGGCGGCCACAGTATCCGACGCCATTTTCGACACCACGGCCGCGCTGGGCACCAAATAAATCTCAGGATTGGCGACCCCCAAAGCCCCAAGGCCGAAATACAGAAGGGAATTATAGGAAGATGACATCGGAATGGCCAGTACGCTGCGGAAGAGGTTGCCGATGGCGGCCTCTTTGGGAAAACCGCGAAAGACGTTATGCGCGCAGATATAGAAGCCATTGATGATGCTTAAAACCGTAAAGACTATCCAGGGGCTTTGCGCCACTGTTATGCCCATTGTTCTGTCCAGCAGCCACACGCGCACCATCACTTCCAGCAGGAGGACAGAAATGCCCGTGTACATGAGCGAGTCGCACAAGCGGCTTACACTGACCTGATCTCTCCAGTGGAGCAGGGTATCCCTTGTGGCACCCTTGGCAGCCAGAACCATTTGCACCACATTGCGTACGCCCGTGATGCCAAACCAGATAAAGCTGCCGCCCCAGGCGAGCACCCACCAGTCCTGTGTGTATAAAAAGGAGAAAAAGGCTGGCACAAACCCCAGCAGCACCTTGAGGCAATTGCAGAAGGAGCTGTTCAGATAGTTGAAGCCGGGGCGTCCCTTGTTGTCCTGCTGTTTTTTGCCCAGCAGGTTATTGCCTGTTGCCAGGCCGAGCCCGCCGAGGTTAACGACGTTGCCCTGCCCGCAGACGCGAAAATCTTCGCTGGCTGTTTTCCAGGTTTTGCGGCGCTCCATACCCAGATGACGGCAACCTGGCACCCAGCGCAGACCGGCGGCCAGCCGTTGCCAGGCAGAGGGATTGCGCGGTTTGGCGTAGCTGTAAACTTCTTCTACCGGCGAGCATATGGGAATTTCAAACTGCTGCTGCCCCTTGCCTTTAAGGGCTGTAAAGCGGCCTTTGGGCAGGGTGTCCTTGATAACAAAGCCCATGCCGTAGGTGATGCGGCTGGCGGAGCTGGTGCCCAGGCGTGAGCCCAGAGGCTTGTGGCGATAGTGCTCCCACAGTTTGGGCACGTTGTGCAGTATGTCGCGAAATTTGGCGGCCCTTTCTTCGTCCACGGTGCGCATGCGGCGCGCCATCTGACGGATCATCTGCTTGACGCGGGGGCCGAGCCCTTCATTGAATGCCTGCTGCAACTCGCTGATGGGCTTGAGGTTGGCCTGCTGACGCTCCATCCAGCTCTTCATGTTGAAGATTTCCAGATGGGTGATATTGCCCTTGGCATCCCACAAAAGCTCCGCCACGTCTTCGACGCTCAGGGCAGAGGTACAGAGCACAAGGCGATAACCGGGCGTAAGTTCGGCCAGTTCGCGCGTAAGTTCAAACATGGTGAGCCGCATGAGGTGCGGCATTTCATCTGAAGCGGGCGGGCTATCCAGGTCGGGCAGTTCCGGGTGCAGTGCTGCAGAAAGCCACTCCTCGGCGATATGTTCTGGGCCCAGGTGTTCAAGCACCGCCAGTTCCGCGCGCGAGGCGGCGTCATCCACTTCGGCAAGTCTTGCGGCGCGTTGGCGTAAGGCGGGTTGCACATGGCGGTGCAGCCCTTCAGCCAGGTGCAGGCTGCTGGCCTGCCCGCGGCCCACAAAGCGCAAAAACTCTTCTGCTGGCAGTTCTGGAATCTCCACTTCCCAGGCGGCTCCCATCTTGGGGCGCTGGTGTTCGTTCCACACAGAGAGGCAGTGGAGCACGCGGTCACGCCTCCAGCGCAGCACTTCCCTGCCACGTTTCATCATTTCGGCAACTTTGGGGCTGTGCAAAAACTCCAAAAAATCTTCGTCAGAACTGAAGCCGCGCGGTATCCAGAACAGGCTCACAAACCGGCCATAAAATGGAACCTGAAACTCCAGGCCAATGCGCACGTCGATGCCCGTGATTTCGGCGGCGCGCAGGATTTCACGCGCGGCGTCAGGCTGCACCCAGTATTCATAGGCCACCGTCAGTGAACGCAGCCCCTTGATCCAGGCATCCATGATAAGGTGGGTCGGGCTTTTGCGGCCCTTGGTGTTGGCATCGTACACATGGTCGTCAAAGGCAAGCTGGTTCCAGGCTTCGGGCATTTCTGGCAGATGGTACCGTGCCAGCATGCGTCGAACAACGCGGGGCGTGCCCTGAACCGTACGGCGAAAGTCGTGCGCCAGCTCAAGCTGCTCCTGCGGATTATCATGGGCGCGCACGATGCTTTTCATAATCTGCATGAGCACGCGCGCCGTGTTGCGGCGCAGTGACGAGTGCGCGCTGTTGAGCACTTCATCGTACAGGGTTTGCAATGCCAGCAGACGGTCTCTGGCCTGGGTGCGCCCGGCCTGAAGATTGCGCAAAAGATTGATAACGGCATAGGCCATACGCGAAACAGGCGTTGCGACAAGTTCCTTGATACCGTGCGGGTGCAGGCTGGGGTCAAAAAGGCTGTTGTCCGAAGGCTTGTTGTCAGACTCCAGAATGCGATTAACAAGAACAAGGATGTCCCTGTCCTGCTTGTCAAAGTAGATGCCACGCCATACGAAGCTCACGCCATGCACTCCTTGCAAAAAGCCGCCCTGCGGCGGATGGAATAAACCATTTGTGACAATACATCGGGGCAACGTTTGCGTCAAACACCTGAACTTAGGGAAGTTTGGCTTTGCATGTGGGCACTCCCCTGCGCAGCCGCCAGCCTTGGGGTGCGCGCCACATGTTCTAGGCAGGGAAATGCCGCATCACTCAGTTTCAATAATTGGGGGAGTATTTGTTGGCAAAGCGCGCCGGACAAGGGGCTGCTTTAACAAAAGGAATTTATCAAAAGCAGGAATGGAGCCTTTTTACGGGCAAAAGCAACATGGTGGCACGCAAACAAAAAGAGTGACCTTATGAAAGCGCTTGAGTGGGCCCGCCCGGTGAGATCAAATCTGATGGGATAGACCCGCCCCCAAGGAGCCTGATAGGCTCTCCGGTATCTTAAGTACCAAAGCGCATAGGTATGTGCTTAAATTTGGAGGCGGGCCATGAAAAGAATATGCCGTATCGGTCTGGAT
>JAQVZK010000001.1 GCA_028708195.1 Desulfovibrio sp. | reverse complement strand
TGCATCTTTAAGAGCATTGCCAGCGTGCTCGGCACTGGCCTGCGCTTCTTCAGACTTTTTCTCGTTTTCGGCCAGCTTGAGCTTGAGGTTGTCAAGCAAAGCGCCCAAGGCCTGCGACAGTGCGCCGATTTCATCCCGGCGCCGCAGGCGCAGGTCCACATCAAGATTTCCCGCCACCACTTGGGCCGACTTGTCCACAAGCCCGCGCAAAGGATTACGGATAGACCGCGTTATGGCCACGCCAGAAATAACCATGCCCGCGAGCACCACCGCCAGCAGCACAATAACCGCATATACCTCGCGAGCCATTGTTTCCTTGTAGCTTTCTCTGTCAGCGTCGGCGGCTTTCAGCATCATTGTGCGCAACTGCCCGAGCGTCTCCACCACCGCCGCCGACTTGGCCAGGGTTACGCTATTATACAGCGCCCTGGCCCCCTGCAGGTCACCTGCCTGCACAAGCCGCTCGATATCCGAAGCGCTCCGGTGCAGGTCCAGGTGGGCGGCTTCCATACTTTTAAAATGGCCAGCCGTGGAGGGCAAAATGGCCTCTACCTCTTCACGCCCGCCATTATAGAACCAATTTCCAAAAAGGCATTTATGGCCGTCTTTCTGCACGGCAAGCTTGCCGTCTGCGGGCGGCATGGCAACAAAGCTGCCGACCCTTTCCTTCCAGTGCAGGTGGTCGGCCTCGCGCATGGCAAAAATAAGGGCATTATTCTGCTTTTGCAGCGCGCGGTCTGCCAAGGTCATGACCTGGTTGGACGCATACCAGGCCACCACGGCAAAGCAGATCATGCCCACCAGGCTGACGCCAAAACCAAGACACAGCTTCTTGCCGATGGAAATATTTTTCCAGAACATGGTTCCCCCTGGAAATACTCACTACATATGGATACTGACAATGCAGTTTTTTCTGCTCCGATCCCCAAAATCTGGACGGCAAAGCCCCACCACAGACAAACCCTGCACGCCTACAAAAGGCTGGGCGCACAAACGCACCGCGCTTTTGCCAGCATGCAGCCTTGCTGCGTAAACACACCAGTTACTATTTGCAACAAACCCCTACGGCGAGGACTGCCACTTGTCAACCGGCATCCCTTGCCTTCCCGTGAACACTGCAACGCGCGGTTTTGCCGCGCGCGGTCTCTGCCATGCCCCATTCGTAGTCGTAATACACACAATCGGCAGGTATTTAAATTTCTTATTGGCAATCGTCAAAAAAAATATCCGTAAGGATTACCATTCGCGCAGCCTTGTTGCATGCAACGCGCTGCTGCCTGTGAGCCACGCGGGCGCGCATACTCCGGCGCATTTTACTTGTCAGAACCACCACTATGCCCACGGGCTTGTGGTAGTTTTTTCACATTTTTTTGGGCTTCAAAAAACGCTCTCAACCCTCATATTATAGGATGTACCGGGAATATCTGATAAAATATCTCTTTTGATCTGTCGGGAAAAATTTTGCGGTCAGGCCTGATTTAACTGTTCAAACAATCAGCTTTATGGTAAGCATTTTCTGCCACGAAAAATCGCGGGTTCAGACGCCGCCTTTGAAGCATCCAGATATTCTTTTATGGACGGCCATGATTTGATGCGATAAATTTGTCCAAACGCGTGATTTCAAAAAAATCCCAAAGGTTCCCAAAGTAGACCACATCCCGCACCGTTCTTTACAATGCGGGCATACCCAGGCCGCACCGGCCACGCAGAATTTGGAAAAAATATTGTGCGCCTCAGGGCGCCAAGGAGGAACAGATGGCTCACATGAAAACCATGGACGGCAATAACGCCACCACGCATATTGCCTACGCTCTGTCAGAAACGGCGGCGATCTATCCCATCACGCCCTCATCCGTCATGGGCGAAGTCATGGACCAAATGGCCGCCAAGGGCATGAAGAACCTGCTCGGCCAGAAAGTGATCGTGCGCGAAATGCAGTCCGAAGCAGGCGCCGCTGGCGCCGTGCACGGCATGCTTTCTGCCGGTGCACTGACCTCCACCTATACGGCCTCTCAGGGCCTGCTGCTCATGATCCCCAACATGTACAAACTCGCCGGCGAGCTGCTCCCCGGCGTTTTTCACGTGTCGGCCCGTGCGCTTGCCTCCCACGCCCTGTCCATTTTTGGTGACCATCAGGACGTTATGGCCGCCCGCCAGACTGGCTTCTGCTTCCTTGCCTCCGCCTCTGTGCAGGAATGCATGGATCTCGCCCTGGTGGCCCATTTGTCGGCCATCGACGCCAGCCTGCCCTTCTGCCACTTCTTTGACGGCTTCCGCACCTCTCACGAAGTGCAGAAGATCGAAACCATTGACTACGAAGACATCCGTGGCCTGGTAAACTGGGACAAGGTGGCCGAGTTCCGCGCTACCTCTATGAATCCCGAGCATCCCCACATTCGTGGCACCGCCCAGAACCCCGACATCTATTTCCAGAACCGTGAAGCTTCCAACCTCTTCTACGACGCCGTTCCCGGCATCGTGCTTGATAACATGAAGAAAGTGGAATCCATCACTGGCCGCAAGTACCGCCTGTTCGACTACGTGGGTCACCCCGAAGCCGACCGCGTCATCATTTCTATGGGCTCGTCCTGTGAAGTGGCCGAAGAAACGGTCAACTACCTGAACAACCAGGGCCAGCGTGTGGGCCTCGTGAAGGTTCGCCTGTTCCGTCCCTTCTCCACCGAACATCTGCTGCGCGCTCTGCCCGCTACCACCGCCTGCATCACCGTGCTTGACCGCACCAAGGAAAGCGGCGCTCTGGGCGAACCCCTGTACCAGGACATCTGTACCGCCTTCTTCGAAAAGGGCGACGCTCCCACCATCGTGGCCGGTCGCTACGGCCTGGGCTCCAAGGACTTCACCCCCGGCATGGCCAAGGCCGTGTACGACAACATGCTGGCCCTGCAGCCCAAGAACCACTTCACCGTGGGCATCAACGACGACGTGACCTACCTCTCCCTTGATGTTGACGAAGAAATCGACACCGTGCCCGCTGGCACCGTGCAGTGCAAGTTCTTCGGCCTCGGCGCTGACGGCACCGTGGGTGCCAACAAGCAGGCCATCAAGATCATCGGCGACAACACCGATCTCTACGCCCAGGCCTACTTTGCCTATGACTCCAAGAAGTCCGGTGGCTTCACCGTGTCGCATCTGCGCTTCGGTTCTGCCCCCATCACCTCGTCCTACCTCATCACCAGGGCTGACTACGTGGCCTGTCACAAGGCAGCCTATGTGACCCAGTACGACATTCTTGAAGGCATCAAGGACGGCGGCACCTTTGTGCTGAACTCCAACTGGTCGCTGGCTGACCTTGAAAAGCATTTGCCCGCCGAGATGAAGCGCACCATCGCCCGCAAGAAGCTCAAATTCTACAACGTGGACGCCGTGAAGGTTGCCCAGGATGTGGGCCTCGGCGGCCGTATCAACATGATCATGCAGACCGCCTTCTTCAAGCTGGCCAACGTGCTTGACTTTGAAAAGGCCGTGACCCTGCTTAAAGAATCCATCAAGAAGACCTACGGCAGCAAGGGCGACAAGATCGTCAACATGAACATCGCCGCCGTGGACAAGGGCATAGACGCTCTGGAAGAAGTCAAGTACCCCGCCAGTTGGGCCAGCGCCACCGAAGGTGCTGAAGTGTGCCACTGCGATGACGATGATTACATCCGCAGCGTGGTGCGTCCCATTCTTGCCCAGCAGGGCGACAGGCTGCCCGTTTCCGCCATGGATCCGGCCGGCTTCATGCCCCTTGGCACCGCCGCTTGCGAAAAACGCGGCGTGGCCATTGCCGTGCCCGAATGGCAGGTTGAAAACTGCATCCAGTGCTGCCAGTGCTCCTTCGTGTGCCCCCACGCGGCCATTCGCCCCGTGCTTGCCACCGCTGAAGAACTTGAAGGCGCCCCGGCCAGCTTTGTGACCAAGGACGCGATGGGCAAGGAACTGAAAACAATGAAGTTCCGCATTCAGGTCTACCCTGAAGACTGCCTGGGCTGCGGTTCCTGCGCTGATGTCTGCCCTGCCAAGGTCAAGGCTCTTGTCATGAAGCCGCTGGAAACCCAGATGGACGACCAGAAGGTCAACCTGGCCTTTGCTGAAAACCATGTGGCCCTCAAGGACAACCTGCTGGCCCGCGACACCGTCAAGGGTTCGCAGCTCCAGCAGCCCCTGCACGAGTTCTCCGGCGCCTGCGCCGGTTGCGGCGAAACCCCCTATGTCAAGGTGCTCACCCAGATGTTCGGCGAACGCATGATTGTCGCCAACGCCACGGGTTGCTCCTCCATCTGGGGCGCTTCTTCGCCCACCACGCCTTACTGCACCAACAAGGACGGCTTTGGTCCGGCCTGGGGCAACTCCCTGTTTGAAGACGCCGCCGAATACGGCTGCGGCATGGGCCTTGCCTACGATCAGCGCCGCAACCTGCTGGCCATGAAGATTGAAGAAGCCCTGAAGGAAGAAGGCATCAGCCCCGAGCTCAAGGAAGCTATGGAAGGCTGGCTGGCCAACAAGGAAGACGCCGAAGGTTCCCGCAAGTACGGTGACATGGTGATCGCCAACCTTGACTCCTTTGAAAGCCACCTGGCCCACGAAATCTGGCACATGGACGACCTCTTCACCAAGAAGAGCGTGTGGATCTTCGGCGGCGACGGCTGGGGCTACGACATCGGTTACGGCGGCCTGGACCACGTTCTGGCTACCGGCGACGACATCAACATCCTGCTGATGGACACCGAGGTGTACTCCAACACCGGCGGCCAGTCCTCCAAGGCCACCCCGCTTGGCGCTGTGGCCCAGTTTGCCGCCGCAGGCAAGCGCACCGGCAAGAAAGACCTTGGCCGCATGGCCATGACCTACGGGTATGTGTACGTGGCCTCCATCTCTATGGGTGCCGACAAGCAGCAGACCCTCAAGGCCTTCCGCGAAGCTGAAGCCTACAAGGGCCCCTCGCTGATCATCGCGTACGCTCCCTGCATCAACCAGGGCCTGCGCAAGGGCATGGGCAAGAGCCAGGAAGAATCCAAGCTGGCCGTGCAGACCGGCTACTGGCCCCTGTACCGCTACCATCCCGAGCTGTCCAAGGAAAAGAAGAACCCCTTCCAGCTCGACAGCAAGGCGCCCACCGCTGACATCCAGGAATTCCTGGGCGGCGAAACCCGCTTTGCCTCACTGGAAAAGACCGACCCCGAAGCTTCAAAAATGCTGCGCGTGGACTTGGCTGCTGCCTACGCCGAACGCTATGCAATGCTGAAGCAACTGGCCGATCTGCCCTACCCTGACGCCAGCGAAGTAGCCAGCGAAGGCAAGTAGGAACCTACGAATGAACACCGCGTCCGCCACCAGACCCCGACTACGGGCTTCAGGTGGCGGACGCGGCCATGCCATAGAACTATAGGCCGGGGCGCGGGTTATGGCCTGCGCCCTTTTCGCGTCATCCTGTCAGCCTGCCAGGCACAATCAGGGGAAGCTTATGTATAATGGACTCTATATCACTGCCACCGGCCCCATGACGGGCAAAAGCGCCATCGCCCTGGGAGCCATGCAGCTGCTCAGCCGCAGTATGCGTAACGTGGCGTTCTTTCGCCCCATCATCAATGAACCCCTATGGGACGACCGTGACCCGGACATCCACCTGATGCTTGAATACTTCAAGCTCAAGATGGACTATGCCGACACCTTCGCCTACACCCAGCGCGAAGCCCGCCAGATCATCAATCAGGGCTCGCGTAACCTGCTCATTGAAAACATTATCCAGAAGTACAAAAAGCTGCTGGAAACCTTTGATTTTGTGCTTTGCGTGGGCACGGACTTTCTGGCCAAGGATCCGCTGTTCGAGTTTGAACTCAATGCCGAAATTGCCGCCAACCTGGGCACGCCCGTTATTCTTGTAACCAGCGGGCAAAAGTCCACGGCAGAAGACATCCGTGATTCTCTTCAGATCACTATGGACAGCCTGGCCCCCTATTCTCTGGACGTTGTGGCCACCATCATCAACCGCCGCAACCTCACCCAGACAGAACTTGACGAATTGCGCGGCCATTTCAGCACCGATGAGCGCACGGCCCTCATTTACGCCGTCCCCAACGAGCCCACCATCGGCCAACCCACCATGGGCGACGTGAAAAAGGGTCTGGACGCAGAAGTGCTGTTTGGCGAAGACCGCCTGGATGCCCTGGTGGACGACTACCTTATCGCGGCCATGCACGTTAACAACGTGCTGCGCTATATCGCCAAAGACCAGCTTGTGGTCACCCCCGGCGACCGCGCCGATGTGCTGCTGGCCGCCATTGCCTCGCGCCTCACCTCCTCCACGCCCGACATTGCTGGTGTGCTGCTCACAGGCGGCATCCGCCCGGATGAGGAAGTGTGCAAGTTCATTGAAGGCTGGACGGCTTCTCCCCTGCCCAACCTGCTGACCAAGGGCCACACCTACAATACCATGCTGGCCCTGCAGGAGCTTATCGCCCCCATCGAGCCCGGCAACGTACGCAAGATCAACACCGTGCTTGGTCTTTTCGAACAGCACGTCAACGGCAAGGAAATCGCCAGCCGCATTGTGAGCAAACGCAGTGCGCGCATCACGCCCATGATGTTCGAGTTCGAACTTATCGAACGCGCCAAGGCCGACAAGATGCGCATCGTTCTGGCCGAAGGCACTGAAGAACGCATACTCCGCGCTACAGACATTCTGCTGCGCCGCGATGTGTCCCACATCACCCTGCTGGGCGATGTGGACAAAATCCGCACCAATACCAACATCCTTGGCCTGGACATCGAAAAAGCGACCCTTATTGACCCCGTCAATTCCGCTAAATTCGATGAATACGCCAACACCTATTACGATCTGCGCAAAAAAAAGGGCATTTCGCCCGAGCAGGCCCGTGACACGATGACAGACCCCACCTACTACGCCACAATGATGGTCAAGGTAGACGATGCCGACGGCATGGTTTCGGGTGCTATCAACACCACGGCCCACACCATTCGCCCTGCATTTGAATTTGTGAAGACCAAACCCAACTTCTCGGTTGTGTCCTCGGTCTTTCTTATGTGCCTCAAGGACCGTGTGCTGGTTTTCGGCGACTGCGCCGTCAACCCCAACCCCACGGCCCAACAGCTTGCAGAAATCGCCATTGCGTCGGCCCATACGGCCGAAGTTTTTGGCATTGAGCCCCGCGTGGCCATGCTTTCGTACTCCACCGGCACGTCCGGCAAGGGTGCGGACGTGGATATTGTGGTTGAAGCCACCCGCATTGCCAAAGAAATGGCTCCTGACCTTGCGCTTGAAGGCCCCCTGCAGTACGACGCCGCCATTGACCCCAGCGTGGCCAAAACCAAGATGCCCGACAGCCAGGTGGCCGGCAAGGCCACTGTCTTCATCTTCCCCGACCTCAATACGGGCAACAATACCTACAAGGCTGTGCAGCGCGCTGCTGGCGCGGTGGCCATCGGCCCCGTGCTTCAGGGCCTCAACAAGCCCGTCAATGACCTGTCGCGCGGGTGCACCGTGCCCGACATTGTAAATACCGTGGCCATTACTGCTGTGCAGGCCGCCGCCGAAAAACTGGCTGCGGGCCAGTAACCGCCCACCGAGATACTACTGGGGGAGGGCTGCCCCGCCCCCACCTCTGACAACACGAAAAGGAAGACACATGAAAATCCTGGTCATCAACGCGGGCTCATCGTCCTGCAAGTACCAACTGCTGGAAATGGACACCCATGCCGTCCTGTGCTCCGGTATTGCCGAACGCATCGGGCAAGACGAAGGCCGCCTGACCCACAAGATCGCCCCTGATACGGACAAGGAAGAAAAGCTCGTCCGCACTGCGCATTTTCCCACCCATGTGCAGGCTATGGAGCTGGTCATCTCTCTGCTTGTTGACGCTGAAAAGGGCGTTATCAAGGACAAGAGCGAAATCGCCGGTATTGGGCACCGCGTGCTGCACGGCGGCGAAGCCGTGAGCGACCCTGTGCTTGTGGACGAACGCGTGAAAGAAATTGTGCGCGAATGCTCTGTGCTTGGCCCCCTGCACAACCCCGCGAACCTTATGGGCATTGAAGTTGCTGAAAAGCTCTTTCCCAATGTGCCCAACGTGGGCGTGTTTGATACGGAATTTGGCATGGGCATGCCCAAAGAAGCCTTTATGTACGCTCTGCCCTACGAGCTGTATGAAGAGCTGCGCATCCGCCGCTACGGCTTCCACGGCACGTCCCACAAGTATATCGCTGGCGCCACGGCCAAGTATCTTGGCAAGCCGCTTGGCGAACTGCGCTCCATCACCATGCACCTTGGCAACGGTTCGTCCATGAGCTGCGTGAAAAATGGCAAATGCCTTGACACCAGCATGGGTCTCACCCCTCTGGAAGGCCTCATCATGGGCACGCGCTGCGGCAGCATTGACCCTGCCATTGTGCCCTTTGTGATGGACAAGAAGGGTCTTACCCCCGAGCAGGTTGACACTCTTATGAACAAGCAGTCCGGTCTGCTTGGCCTGTGCGGCTACACCGACATGCGCGACGTTCATGCCGAAGTGGAAAAAGGCAACGACCGCGCGGCCCTGGCTCTTAAAATGCTGACGCGCAGCATCAAGAAGACCCTTGGCTCCTACTACTTTTTGCTTGACGGCAATGTGGACGCCCTGGTCTTTACCGCCGGCATCGGCGAGAATGACGACATCGTGCGTGCGGGCGTGTGCGCTGGCCTTGAGCATATGGGCATCAAGATCGACGCCAAGGAAAACAGCACCCGCAAGCCCGGCGCGCGTACCATCTCCACGCCGGACAGCACTGTGCCAGTGCTCATCATCCCCACCAACGAAGAACTGCAGATCGCTATGGCGACCGTGGAAGTGCTGAGCAAATAGGTTCGCACGCACATCTTCAACAGCCAGATTAACTGGCGCATTTTCATCCTGATATGCGCTGGTTGAAGCATGTACAAGGCCGCCCCCTTTCGGGGGCGGCCTTGTACATGCAAACGCTGCTTTCTTGTGCCGTTACAGCAGACTGTCTTTACGCAGCGCCATGCCTGAACGCCGCTGCCTGCCCTCTGCCTGCGGAACAAAGGACTCCCCAAAGCATAGTGAACAACAAAAAAATCCCAACTAAAATCTTCCAGTCCTGTCACAAAACCTAGCGGCGCAGGCTGGCAGGCAGGGCGAAGTACAAACGGGCGGCCATGTCAAAAAAGAGCCCTGGCAAGTAGCTGGCCCACCAGAACATCTGGTATTTTTTCCCGCTGTGCCGCCAGGGTTCTATGGCTTGGCGCGCCTCTGCATTTTTGCCTTCGCGCCAGAGGGCCACAGCCTTTTGAAAGGCCGCGCGGCGGGTGAGCAGCAGCACAAGACCGGCGTGTTGCTGGTCATAGCCCGGGTAGAGGCGGCGGTGCTTTTCAAGAATACGCAGGGTTTCGTCGGCGAACTGGCCAAACTTGCGAAAGGTCGTGTTTGCCCCGTGCACGCGCCAAACGGTGAGGGGTTCGTCCACATGGTCCAGTTCCCAGTCATGCGCGATGCGGTAGAACACGTCAGCCTCTTCGCAGACGTTGAGGCTTTCGTCAAACCAGCCGCCGTTTTCGCCCTGTCCTGTGGGTATATCCTGGGCAGAAAGACCGGCAAGGGCCTTGGCCCGCACCACGGCGGACGACATTGATATCCACTGCCGCTCCATCAGGGCGGCAAAGACCATGCCCCGCTCTGGCCCGGCCTCAAAAAAAACGCGCTTGAGCACCCGCTTGCCGTCAAAAATCTCCGTATCCGTGCACACAAGGCCCACAAGAGGATTGCGCTCAAAGAGGGCGACCTGAAGCTCCAGCTTGCGGGGCCGCCAGATATCGTCACAGTCGAGAAAAGCGATGTATTGCCCCCGGGCATGGGCCAGCGCCAGGTTGCGGGCAGCACCAAGGGGTACGGTAGTCTCGCCCCTGAAGTACCGCACCTTTTCGCCGTAGCTCTGCGCGATGGCGGGACTTTCGTCGGTGGAGCCGTTGTCCCAGAATACGACCTCAAAGTCCGTGAATGTCTGGGCCATGATGCTGTCCATCGCTTCACGCAGGTCGCGCGAACTGTTGAGGCAGTTCATGATGATCGAAACGGCGGGAGCGCTCATGGTTATTCCTCATTGGTTGGGGGAAGGACGGGTTGCGTGGCTTGCGGTGCGGCTGGCGTTGACGGACTTGTGCCTGCGCCCTGACGGAACACCCGGTATTTGCTCAGAAAACAGACCATACTCGGTACAGGCAATACAGCTATGGGCATGGCAGACTCATACGTCAGTTGCAGGCGCATGAGCAGCCAGATGATGACCGAATTGAGCCCGAGCCCCACAACCTGGGCAACGGCAAAGCGGGACAGTCTGGCCCAGTGGGATGTACTGGCCCGGTGTGGCCGCCCCGCCCACCATGCCAAAGCGTATCCACCGCCGGGCCAGCAAGGCCCTCACAAAGGCGGTGAGGTCAGCCAGGCGGGGCGGCCGCAGGCCGTTCACCCTCTCAAGGCCCCTTCTATGCCAGTGCACACGGCGTCCACATCTTCGAGGGTCAGACCAGGGTGCAGGGGCAGGGTCACCAGTTCGGCGTAAAGCTGTTCTGTGACGGGCAGGCTTTCGCCGTGGCCGAAGTAGCTCAGCAGATGGTTGGGCTTGTAGTGGACGCCCGTGGGCAGGTCCTGGGCGGCCAGGTATTCCTTCATGGCGTCCTTGCGCCCATCACGTATGCGCACGGGCATGATGTGGCGCACCACAAAATCGCGAGGATCAGTGCGCAACAGGGCCACGTGCGGCACAGCGGCCAGACGTTCGGCGTAGCGGGCCGCGAGGGCGCGCCGGGCCGGAATGAATTCGGCTTCCAGACGAGAAAGCTGCACACGCCCGATGGCGGCCATGATGTTGCTCATGTGGTACCGCCAGCCCTGGCGCTTCACATCCGGGTCCCAGGAGCGGGCACCGGCAAAGCGCTTTTGCGCGTCATTTTCGACGGAAAGCAGGCGGGCGTCTGAGGCCAGCCGCCCTGCTTCGGCGTCAAAAGCCACCAGGCAGCCGCCTTCACCGCAGGTGATATTTTTAATGCCGTCAAAGCTGAAGCAGACCATGTCGCCAAAACTGCCGATCATGCGGCCGTCGTGCTTGCAGCCAAAAGCGTGGGCGGCATCTTCTACCACGCGCAGGCCCTTGCGCCGGGCAAAGTCGTACACCTGGTCGAGGTGCCAGGGGTTGCTGGCATAGTCCACATACATGAGGGCAATGGTATTGGGGGTAAGGCGCTTTTCTGCATCGACCAGATCAAGGGTGCCGGTTTCTGCCAGCACGTCGCAGGCCACGGGTACGCAGCCCGCAGCGGTGATGGCCTGAAAAGACGCCACAAAGGTCAGGGATGGCACAAGAACTTCGGGTTTTCCTGGCACACGGCACTGGGCGGCCACGGCGTCCACAGCCAGATGCAGGGCTGCGGTGCCCGTATTGGTTGTAATGACCTGCTCTGGCTTTACGCCAAGGTATTGGGCCACCTCTTCTTCAAAAAGGCGCACCTCATTGCCCATGCCCAAATAGCCGTCTTCAAGAAGAACACGGCTGACGGCACGGGCTTCTGCTTCACCCACAATGGAACGGGAAAGACGCATGGACATACAGCCTCCTGCTGCGCGGGCGTTTGCCCCGGTGGGCAGAGGCCCATCCGGGAGGCTGCGGCGCGGCGTGCGCCGGATCACCCAGGCGGCCCGACACACGGTGCATCGACGACGCCTAGCCCGCTTCGGCGTTCATTTCGCTCAATAACGTGTCGAGGTCAAGAAGAATAAGCAGGCGATCCTCAAGCTTGCCCACGCCCCGGATATACTCCGAGCCGATGCCGCAAATCACGGGGGGCGCTGCCTCCACTGTGGAGGCGGGAATACGCAGGACTTCCGAAACGCTGTCTACCAGAAAGCCGACGATCTTCTGACCAAACTCCATAACAACAATACGGGTGTTGTTGTCGCGCTCCACAGCGGGCATGTTGAAGCGGGTGCGCATGTTGATGACAGGTATGACCTTGCCCCGCAGGTTGATGACGCCCTCGATGAAGCGCGCCGCATGCGGCACCATAGTTATCTGCATGGGGCGGATGATCTCCTGTACAGAAAGGATGTCTACCCCAAACTCTTCCTCGGCAATATTAAAGGTGACCAGTTGCAGCCTGTCGCCTTCGTGCTCGTCCTGACCGGTCAGTTCAAGAGCGGCATCAGCTATATGATCCATAGTCTTACCTCCAGTGGCGGGCAAAAGGCCCCATTGGCTTTATCGGCAGAGGTGCCCATTGCAAAAGGGGGCACATACGGACCAGAACATACGGACGATAAAATGCCCCATATTTCAGGGTGCGCAGCTACAAAAACCACGGCCTTTGGCCGGACTCGGCCACCTTGCAACGGGCTGCCCCACATACGCGCGACAAATCTTGCAGCAGGTTCTGTATCAAAAAGTTCTGGCCCACAAAAATGTCAGACAACCTCGTACAGCAGCTTTTCACGCAGCCGGTCAGCACGCGCGGTCATGCCATCTGTGTCAAAATCCTTGACCGCCGCCAATATGCCCCCCACATCCTCAGCATGGGGCGTGCCCTCCACCAGTGCCATCAAGGCTTCCAAAGCGCCTTCAACGCCACCCCAGTCTGTCTCCACGCGTTTGGGCAGTTCGCCCAAGAGGGCCAGCAACGCGGTTCGGTGCTCCTCGGCCAGCTGCAGGTTGCCGCATCTGGCTTCACGGGCATGGGCATGGGCGTCTATGCCCTGAACATACTCAAGCACCTGGCCCATTTCAACGTCAAAAGCCTTGAGCAACCCTGGGTCCGGCGGATTATCGGGCAGTGCTTCTTCCATCATTCTGGTCAGACGGTGGATGCGGTCTACGCCCAGATTGGCGGCCACACCCTTGACCGTATGCGCCATGCGGGCCGCAGCCCGGAGCTTGCCACCATCCAGCATGGCGCGCAACTGCGCGGGGCTGTCGCCATAGTGCGCCACAAAACGGAGCAAAAGCTCAAGATACAGTTTTCTGTTGTTGCCAACAGTGGCAAGGCCAGCTTCAATATTGATGGCAGGGCTGTGCTGTCCCTTCATGCGCGCCTCAATGGTCTGCAAACGGCAAACACTGCCGTCTTCGCAACCCGCGCTGGCATTGCCCCCACTGCTGACTACCGCGCCCGCAAGCAGGGAACCCGCCTGCACGTCCACCCGGCGCTTGTCGCCCGAAAGGACTTCCTTGGCAGGATTGCGCCCAAGCCCGCCAGGCAGCCATTTTTCCAGCGTTGCGTACAGCATTTCAGGATTCACGGGCTTGGTGAGGTAGTCGTCCATGCCCACGTCTTTGCCGTCCATACGCGAGGCCATGTCTGTGTGGGCCGTCATGGCCACCACTGGCAGATCCGCAGGGCTGAACCCAAGTGAACGGATGCGCCGCGTGGCTTCAAGGCCGTCCATAACCGGCATCTGCACGTCCATAAGCACAAGGGCAACGTGTGCTGGCGCGAAATTTTTCAACCGGTCAAGCGCCTCTTGCCCGTTGGCGGCCAAAATAACCTCAAGGCCTGCCTGCTCAAGCAGTTCACGCGCGATCTGAGCGTTAATGTCATTGTCTTCCACAACCAGGACTGTGCGCGGGGCAGACGTGTCTGCCTTGGCTGCCTGATGGGGCGCAGGCCCTTCGCCGCCGGAAGTGGCCGAAGCCCCTGCCGCCAGTGCGGACGCTGCCACGCTGTCTTCAACACCGGGTTTCTGCCCCAGCTCACGGGGCATGTGCACAAGCATATGCGCAGGCATTTTAGCAGAGGCAGCAGCCGTAGTGTCAGTTGTGGCGGCATCTGCGGCAGCATCTGTGGCAGCATCTGCGGCGGCGGGCCATAAATCACTCTGCTCTTCAGGCCATGCCCCCACAGGCGTTTCTTCTGAAGAATCCGGCTTTGGTGAAAGAAAGTCCGAGGGCGGGGCAGTGCGGGCAGGCAGGGTGAGGACTGTTTTTTCAGAAGAAGCGACCGACGAGATGGAGCGGTCTGTCTTGTCCATTTCAACAGAAAACGAAAACCGGCTGCCCTCTCCAGGTGCGCTCTGCACTGCCAGCTCGCCACCCATAAGATTGACCAGTTGCCGCGCCAGGGCAAGGCCAAGCCCCAGCCCGCCGCGCGCACGGGTCATAGATTCATCGCCAAGGGCAAAGGGTTCAAAAAGTTTTTTCCACTCTTCGCGGTCAAGACCGGGGCCAGTGTCCGACACCACAAAGGTCAGGCGCAAAGCCCCTTTTTTTGTCGGCGGCTCGTCTGAGGGCAGCACACGAAATTCAACACTGCCGCTCACGGTATACTTGACGGCATTGTCCAGCAGGATGCGCAGCACTTCTTCGAGGTGGCGCTCATCGCCCACTACGGTAGCGGGTATGGCCGGATCAAGCGTAAAGTTGAGCAGCAGCCTTTTTTCAAGGGCCGTGCCCGCCACGCTCTGCCGCAACAGTTCCATAAAATAGGACAGGGCAAAGACCTTGCGCTCCATACGCATGGACCCCTCACTGGCGCTGGAAAAATCCAGGATGCGGTTGACCATGTCCAGCAACACGCTGCCAGACTTGTTGATCTGGGCGAGGTAGTCTCGTTGCGCACCGCTGAGATCCGTTTGCAGGCTGAGATAGCTCATGCCGATGATGGCGTTGAGCGGCGTTCTTATTTCATGGCTGATGCGCCGTAAAAAGTCGTCCTGCACATGCGAAGCCCTTTGGGCAAGTTCCAAGGAGGTCAGCGCCTGCGACCTTGCCAGCACTGCCTGCTGGCGGCTTTTACGCGCACGCCTTTCAGCCTCCTTCAACTCCTGAATGCGGGAAAAAAGCGTGCCCTTCATGCGTTGCAGAGAGGCGAACATGAGGGCCAGCTCATCCCGGTGCCTGAGATGCAGAGGCTCAGGATCAAATCCCGCGGCAACGCTTTCGGCATAGCCGCTCACCTGATCCAGCGGGTTGACCACACGGGCCTTGAAAATATGGGCGTTGCCAAGCACGCTGGCACCAAGCAGAACCAGAGCGCCTATGGCCGCCAGCATGGTCCAGCGCAGGGGGGCCTCACGTTCGCCAAGGCGCACCAGAAGTTCGGCGTACTGCGCATCTCCCAGTTTGCGGGCAGCCTCTGCAATGGAGTCTGGCAGGCGGGCCAGATTATTCTCGTGCATCCAGCGTAAGGCGGCATTGCGGTCGCCCGGGGTATGGCCTTGGGCTGTGCTGCCGCCTTTTTGCGTGCCAAGAGCAAGAAGCATGGCTGCTTCTGTCATGGAATTGAGCATGTCCACCTGAGTCAGAATGGACCGCAAATGGGTACGCGTGGACGCGTTTATCTCCAGCCTGTCGGCCCGGACAGTCAGCGGCTGGGGAGCGTCGGGGGCCAGAGGGGCTGAACCCGGGCGGGCAGCCTCGCCCCGCTCCACACGCAGCAGGTGCCGCCAGCGTTCCAGATGTTTGGCATCACCACCAGAAATGAATTCAAACGCCGCCCGATAACTTTCGCGCGAGTTGCTGCCAATCTCTGCCAACAGCGTTTCAAAGCGGTGGTAATTGTGCAGAAGCCCGTTGACCTCGTACAGGCTGTGGCCAAACCAGAACGTGCACAGGCCGAGCATGATTACCATGCACAGTTGCGCTATATTGGAGGTTTTAATGAGGGCTCTGATACTCATGCCTTATGCTCCAGCGTCACGGGGACGAACAACGGCCGCCTGCCCTGTACACCTGATACGCCTGCGCGCGGCGGCCCCTGCATGGACCCTGAAGACCTGCGATTGGCATGCCCCGCGCCCGCATGGCGCATGGGCAGAACACGAACGGTCATCACGCTAGCACAGGCCAAGCAGGCCGTAAATGGCCGTCATGTCGAGGGACTTCTCAACAGTATCCGCCAGCCTGTCAAGCTCTGGCCCAAGAGCGTAGGACGCGCCCGCAAGGGGTGGCATGCCGCAGTCGCTGCGCAGGGAGGCCAAAAAGGCGTGCCGGAACGTATCCGCGTCAAAAAGCCCGTGAACATAGCTGCCCCACACCCGCGCCCGCCCGGCAGCGTCACACAGGCCCCAGCCAAGAGGCCGCCCTGACGGGTCTGCCATGATGACACGCGGGGCCTGAACAGCAAAGGATGGTGGCACAAAAAGACCCTCGGCCAGCCCTGACAGCGCAACAGTGCGGCCATGATGTATTTCATAGCCCTCCACTTCCTGCGCCGATGCCAGAAGCTCTTGGCCCGCTGCCGCGCCTTCGCTGTCCCCCGACGCAAAATCCGCCGTCAGGCAGGCGCAGGCCCGCCCTGTGACGCGTAGTAGTTTTTTGTCTGCCTCAAGCCTTGTTTCCAGCGGCAAAATGCCAAGGCCGGGTTCGTTGCCGCCCTCCTCAAGCCCCAAGGGGTCGGCAATCACACTGCCAAGCATCTGCAATCCCCCACAGATGCCCACAAGAACCCCCCGCGATTCTTCAAGGCCTGTGCGGGCAAAGCGCACAATGGCGTCCGCAAGGCCTGCGGCGCGCAAAAAGCGCAGGTCTGCCACGGTATTGCGGCTTCCCGGTACAATGACAGCCTGCGGATGCCCCCAATCCTCGGCGCTGCGCACAATGCGCAGGCGCAAACCGGGCTCCTGTCGCAAGGCGTCAAGGTCGGTGGCATTGCTGATATGGGGCAGATCCGGCACCACGATATCCAGCGTGTCCGCCATACCCGCCATACCCGCCATGCCCGCCACCGCAACCGGGCCTTCCCCCATGCAGAGACCGGGGGTGATGCCCAGCTTGAAGCTGACGGAATCCTCTTCGGGCAGGCGCAGGTTTTCCAGCATGGGCACAACACCCCAGAAAGGCTTGCCCGTACGGCGCGTAAGGCTGTGCAGGGCCGGATCAAGCAACGTGGGGTCCCCACGAAATTTGTTGAGAATAAAACCGGCCACACGCGCCCTTTCGGCCCGCGTCAGCAATAGCATGGTGCCTGCCAGGGCCGCAAAAGCGCCGCCCCTGTCAATGTCGGCCACAAGGGCCACATGGGCGCGGGCATAGCGGGCCATGCGCATGTTCACGATGTCATGAGCCTTGAGGTTGATCTCCGCCGGGCTGCCAGCACCCTCAAGCACCACCACGTCGGCCTCGGCCGCAAGACTGCGGTAGGCACGGCGCACGGCCTTCCAGGCTTCGGGTTTGTAACGCAGATAGGCCCCCACGCGCATCTGCCCCACAGGCTCGCCCATGACGATAACCTGCGAGCCTGTGTTTGACGTGGGCTTGAGCAGCACGGGATTCATGCGCACATCCGCAGCCAGGCCGCAGGCGGCGGCCTGAAGTGCCTGGGCGCGTCCCATCTCCTTGCCGTCGGCGGTCACAAAGGAGTTGAGCGCCATATTCTGCGCCTTGAAGGGCACAACCCTGAGCCCCCGCCGGGCCAGCAGGCGGCACAGGGCCGCAGTGAGCAGGCTTTTACCGGCATTGGAGCAGGTGCCCTGAAGCATGATGGCGGGGGGCATGTCTGCCGGGCCCACAAGGGAGCGTACAGGCCCCGCTGGTGCCGGCAGGCCCGAGGGTGCGTCGGGAGTGGGCAGAGGCTCTATGCGGCGAGAAGTGTGCGAAGGGGGTGTGGACGGCATGGTTTTTTCATACGCGCAAGTGCTGCCTGGGGCAAGACAGACTCCAAAACCTATCAGGGGCATGGGCTTAAGGCGAACTTGCACAGTATTTACGGTTTTCGTATAAAGGAGGAAATCGGGAAGAGAACCGGAACAAGCTCGACAACACTTCTGACACCGATCCGCGCCGTGCAGCTTGCCTTTTATGGAATCTGGGCCGCCCCGGAGTCCGTGCCACGAGAGTTTTCTGGAGATATAATGAAACGTTTTCTGCTTTGGCTCATAGGCGTATTGCTGGTTGTTGCGGCTGCCCTGACCATTGTTCTCAGTCAGATAGACACCGCCTTTGTGGTGCGCCAGATCGCTGACGCCACGGCCAAGGCCACGGGCAAACCTCTGGTGTTTGAAAATGCTCCGCAGATTTCCTTCTTCCCCCTGGGCGTGCGCTTTGGCCAGGCCAGATGGGGGCAATCTGACCAGGGCGACAACCTTGCCATTTCGGTCAAGGGCGGCATGGCGGAACTTGAGCTCATGCCCCTGCTTTCAGGCACGATGGTGGTGCGCGAGGTGCGCCTGGACAACCCCGTTGTGCGGGTGCGCCAGCAGGTTTCTGCGCCCGAAGCCGTCGGCAAGACGGCTGATGCAAATCCGGGCGAGGACGCATCTGGCCCGACGCCCCCCGCTGCCACGGGCCCGCCGCAACGTGCGCCCAAAACCGTCTCTGCGGACCAGACCCCGGCCGCAGCAAGCAGCCAGCCTCCTGCCATTGAGCTGAAACGCCTTGTGGTGCGGCAGGGATCTCTGCACGCGACGGACAGTCAGGGCCAGACCCTGGATGTCAGCGACCTGAACCTCTCTGTAGAAAATTTGCGGCCAGGGCAGGAAGCTGTCGCCCAATGCGATTTTACCTTTGCAGCCAACCTTGTTGACACAAAAAAAGATGTCAGAACCAGCATCCCCCTTTCTGGCAATCTGGCCCTGTCTGCCAAGCTGCGCTATGCCCCGCCCCAGTTGGCCTTGCGTCAGACATCGCTGACCCTCAGCCCCTTGACGGGCCCTGTGCCCAAAGAAGCCGGGCCGCTGCAACTGAACATCGAAGGCAGCGCAGACCTAAACACTCTGCGCATGCATGTGGCCAAGTGCTGGCTCACCACGCCGCAGGCGCGTCTGGGCCTTCAGGGCGAGGCATCTTTCAGCCCTGTCTCGTTTACAGGAAATATTGAACTGGACGGGTCGCTCCGCAAACTGGCGGCTCTGGCCAGACAGCCCTTCAAGCCTGCGCCCAGGGGCATAACAGACGATCTCAAGATCAAGAGCAGGCTGGCCTATGGCAACAACAGCCTCAACCTTTCAGACATCAGCGCCCGCGTGGACGATGTGGATCTGCGCGGCCAGCTTCGCCTTGGCATGGAGCCTGGCGCGCCGCTTTCCATTACGGCCGAGGCGCAGGTCAGTGCCGTCAATCTGGACAACTACCTGCCCCTGCCCGAAACCGAAAAATCACAGGGCCAGACGGCGAACGGAGAGAAAGAGAAAAATGCCGCCGGTGCCGCCAGCGCAGACGAGTCTCCCCTGCCGGACATCAACGTTCGGGCCGCAGTGGCGGGCATTCGCCAGGGCAAGTTGCAGATCACTGACGTGCAGATCATCGCCCAGGGCTTGCGTGGCAATTACAAGATTTCCACCTTCAACTGCACTCTCGGCAGCGGTGGTGCCGTGCGCGCCGCTGGCTCGGCCAACATACCGGCGGCAGCCTATGCTCTTGCCGGCACGGCGTCAGACGTGAACCTTGGCGCGTTGCTGGAAAGTCTTGGCAAGGGACGCCCCCTCAACGGTTCTGCCCGGCTGAATGTGGACCTGACCATGAAAGGCAAGAACGCCACGGCCCTGCAGAACAGCCTTTCTGGCAAGGGCGAGCTTGAGGTGCGGCAGATGCACCTCATGTCCATGCCCACATTGCCAGCCAATGTTCCTGGCATCACGGGCAAACCCCTGCCAGGCACCTTTGACCTCGTGCGTGTGCCCTTTACGGCCAGAAACGGCGAACTGAGCGCCAGCCCCATCACAGTCAGCGCATCGGGCCTTAATGCCCGGGGGCAGGCAAAAATCAGCCTGCCGCGTCAAAATCTGGATGCCACGGCCAATGTGGAAACCTTGGGCATGACCATACCTGTCATCATCAAGGGGCCTTTCAGCAATATCTCGTACAGCGTTGACCCCAGGTTTGCCCTGGACATGGCAAAAAAACTGCCGGGGCTGTTGCAGAACACGGGCAAAAATGCCGGGAATTCTGCCAAGGGCGCAGAAACGCTGTTGCAGGGCGGCGCACGCGGTGCAGAAGGACTCGTACGTGGCCTGTTTGGCAAGTAGACTTTCTGAAGTAAAAAAGAGATTATTACAAAAGCAGCCAGACAGGTCACTGTCTGGCTGCAGCAGAACACAATGCGCGCGCATATCTGGCGCGGGCATTATTACCCCCCGGCATGTATTTTATGTTCGACAGGCTAAAGCTTTTGTTCAGGCAGGCGTTAAGAGGATAGAAGGCCCCGGCTTGTGCCCACCGTCAGCGCACTTTTGCTGCGCACTGGTACGGCCTGAACAGGGGCTTTGACTGAGCGGCACCATGCTGGCATGCTTGCAGTTGCGGAGCCGATAGAGGATATGCGGACCAGCGATCGACTGAAATGCGGGCAACCGGAACACGGGCATCCGAAATCTGGGCAACCAAAGTGCGAATAAACGAACTACGGCGCAGCACCGCAACTATTTTCTGGGGCAGGGCCTTTCCCTGGCACGACAGGTGATGGAACGACACAGGATGAATTGAGCCTACAGGCGGAAATATGTATTTATTAATTGGTCTTGGCATCGTCGTAGCCTCGGTGTTTACCGGATACACCATGGCCCACGGTGAATGGGCAATACTTTTTCAGCCCGCAGAATTTATCATTATTCTTGGCTGTGGCCTGGGGGCGTTTTTTGGCTCTCAGACCAAGTATACCTTCGGGCTCATTCTCAAGAGCATGAAGCATCTCTTTGCTGACCCCGGCTCAAGCAAGGGTCGCTATCTTGAAACGCTGGCTCTGCTCTACACCCTCTTTTCCAAGATGCACCGCGAAGGTGTCATCAGCATTGAAAGCGATGTGGAAAAGCCCGAATCCAGCCCCATTTTCAGCAAATATCCCAATGTGTCCAAGGATACGAAGATCGTCAATTTTATTGGCGATACCCTGCGTGTCTACCTGACCACAGGCGACCCCGCCGATATTGACAGCCTTATGGATGTGGACATCGCCACCATGCGCGAAGAAGGCAACCTGCCCGCCCACGCGGTTTCGCACATGGCCGAATCGCTGCCGGGCATGGGTATCGTGGCCTGCGTGCTCGGCGTGGTGCTGGCTATGGGCAAAATCAACGAACCGCCCGAAGTGCTGGGCCATTATATCGGCGCGGCCCTTGTGGGCACATTTTTTGGTATTCTCTGCTGCTACGGCCTGTTTGGCCCTATGGGCTCCAAGCTCGAAAACTACGTGGCCGAAGAACATTTTTACTACCATTCCATCAAGGAGGCCGTGGCCGCCGCCATTCGCGGTTCCACCCCCCTTATCGCCGTCGAGTACGGGCGCAGGGCCATTCCCTATCCCTTCCGCCCCACCTTTGCGGAAATGGAAGACAAGTTGAAGAGCGGTTAGGCAAAGCCCCACCGCAACTATCCCCAGCCGACGCCCTGGCCTTGCGTCGGCTGCCCCGGCCTGCCATACTCGCACAAGGCCGGACAAGACACGCCAGCCCCGGTGCGCAGCATGCTCGCGCCGGGCAACGGCTTTTTGTGAAGGCCTGACAGCCATTGCGCAAAACCCTTGCGCAGGGCTTATACGGTAAGGAGTCAATGCTATGGGCGGCGGCGCATGGAAAGTCGCGTATGCCGACTTTGTTACGGCCATGATGGCCTTCTTTCTCTTGCTCTGGGTGCTCAGTACGGTGCCTCCAGAGACGCGGGCAGGCCTTGCGGCCTATTTTAGCGGCGACCGAAATTTCGACTCCAGTTCCACCTCGCCGATCTCAAATAACCCCTTCATTCAGAACACGGACAAAATCGACACCCGCGACATCAAAATCTCTGAAGTAGAAAAGTCCCACTACGCCATTGCCCAAAAAATCAAGCAACTGCTCATGGCCGACTCCGTGCCCCAGAGCGCTTCGGGCATCAGCGCCGACGATGTGGGCGTTCAGTTGCGCGTCAACTCCGACATCATGTTCAAGGCTGGCAGTGTCGACCTGTTGCCTGAAGGCGAAAAAGTACTGATAGCCGTGCTCAAACTTATGGAAGAGTACAACCTCTATCTGGTGGTGCGCGGCCACGCCGATTCGGCCGAAACGGCCCCGCCCTATATGTCGGCATGGGAGCTGTCAGGCGCGCGCGCCTCGGCAATGGTCAACTATCTGGTGCAGCATGGCGTCAAGGCCACGCGCATGCGCGCGGTCAGCTACGGTGACACGCGCCCCCTCAAACCGGGCATCGATGACCAGAGCCGCGCCATGAACCGGCGGGTGGAGTTTTTCTTCCACAGACCAGAAGTCATGTCATACAGCGTGGTTTATTAAAATATTTTTTTCATAAAAAGCTGCTGACAGCGGCGTTCTGTTCCTCCAAGGCTGCAACAGAACGCCGCTGTCCCTGCCTCGCCGGGCAGCTTCAGACGTGAGGAACCCCCATGACCCTCATCTTTCTTGTCGGCCCCAGGGCCTGCGGCAAAACAACCGTGGGCCGCGCGCTGGCCCAGTGCCTGAATCTGCCCTTTGCCGACACCGACCACTACATCCTTGAACAGACAGAAAGCTCGGTGGCCCAGATCGTTGCCGCAGAAGGTTGGCCAGGATTTCGCCAGCGCGAAAGCACTGCCCTGCGCACCCTGGCGTCCAGCTATCCTCAGGGGGCGGTTATCGCCACTGGCGGGGGCATGGTCCTTGACGCACAAAACCGCGCCTTCATGCGCGGGCAGGGGCATGTTTTTTATCTTTCTGCGCCGGTGGAGACGCTGGTGCCCCGGCTCTCCAACAATCCCCTGGCAGCCCAGCGCCCTTCGCTCACCGGGGGTGGCATCGCCGACGAAATTCAGCAGGTGCTGGAAGAACGGCTGCCACTCTATCAACAGACAGCCCACTGGCATCTGGATGCCAGCCTGCCCCCACACCGCGTCTGCGCACAGGCTATGGACGCGCTGCGTACCGTGCCCGCAAGCACCGCGGAGGCAGCCGCTGGTGAGAATGCTGGGGCTGATGCCCGGCTCGCTGATGCGAACAGTCCCGGCAAGCACGGCCCGGATAATGACTAAGGCCCCCCGCGCCGACGCGAGCCCGCTGGTCTCGGTTCTCATGCCAGCCTACAATGCCGCACACACCCTTGAGGCGGCGCTGCGCAGCCTTTTTGCTCAAAGTGCGGCCCCTGATTCCCCGCTGCCTTCATTTGAAATTGTTGTGGTCAATG
>JAQVZK010000167.1 GCA_028708195.1 Desulfovibrio sp. | reverse complement strand
GAGATTTTGCATCTCACAGACGCAACATTTTTGCCTCAGCCTGGTGACAGCCTGGCGCTGCTTGGTCAAAGCCCGGCGCTCAGCCCGGATCTTGACGGTCACGACCCGGCGTTGAGCTTTTTGGGAGCGCAGGACTTTCTTTCCTCGCCGCCCGCAGAGGTCGTGCCGCAAAAATCTGCCTCTTCTGTGCAAGGGGAAACCGCCGCGCTTACGCCGGATGCGCCTGAAACCGGGGCCGTGTTCTCTGCCAACAGCGGCGGGCAGCCTGACCACGGCCCGACGCCCTCTGGCGGGGGCGAAAAGCGTGCCGCAAGCAGTTTTCAGTCAATATCCGTTCCTGTGAACCCTGTGGGAAAACCAGAACAAAAGGGATCAGTGAATCTTTGTGGGCACGGTGATTTTCTCAACCGTTTTGCGCAGGAAAGCGAGCACTGCGCCCGCTTTGTGCTTGCCATCGTGCGGATGGAAGGTGCCTCTGGCACCACAGCAACAACTGCGTTGCGCCTGTGGGAAAAACTGTTGCGCAAAAAAGCGGGTAGTGCGGGCGCTGTGCCCCTGGCCGGGCTTTACGGCAGCAACAGCCTCATATTTTTCCATCCGGGTGCGGAACCGCAAAACGTGACAGCCCTGTATGAAGGCTTTTGTACTGCCCTGAAAGACGAAGGTATTGATGCGGCGGCTGGGCTGGCGGCCTTTCCTTTTTTGCAGTACCGCAAAGCTGAAATGCCAGATTGCGCGCTCAAGGCTTTGGAATACGCCCTTCTTTTGCCGCATCCCAGGGTGGGGCTGTGCAGTTCGCTGGCTCTCAATATCAGCGCTGACCGCCGTTACAGCCTCGGTGACGTTTTTGGCGCGCTTGAAGAATACAAGCTTTCTCTGCTGGCAGACGAAACTAATGTCATGGCCTGGAACTCCCTTGGTGTCTGCATGGCGGCCCTGGGGCGTGGGCATGAGGCACGCAGGCATTTTCTTGAGGCTTTGCGGCACAAGCCCGATGACGGGGCTGCCAAGCAGACCTACTATAACCTTGGCAACGTCTGTCAGAGCCTTGGGGAGCGCCGCGCTGCTGCCCGCTATTACCGTCAGTGCGTCAAGGTGGCTCCTGACCATCTTTTTGCCCATATTCGCCTGGGACAGTTGTGCGAACAGGGCGGCAGAAGGGCCGACGCCCGCCGCTACTATGAGCTGGCCGCCGCCATTGAGGACGCCACGCCCGAAAGACCCGGCGTGGCCAGACGGCACCTGGCCCGATTGGCGGCCCGACAGCGCAAGGGCGGCGAAGCCCGTGAACTGCTGCATGAGGCCTTGCTGCGTAACCCGCAGGACCCTGCCTCCATGCTGCTGCTGGCCAATATCTACCTCGACGGCAATGAAGATCCGGCTATGGCCGAACTTTTGGCCCGCAAAAGCGCAGGCCTGCACGACAGGCCCGAGGCATGGCAGACCCTGGCCCGTGCCTTGCGGGCGCTTGACCGCGAAGACGAGGCCCGTTTGGCAGAAGCCAGGGCCGTGCTGGGTTGATTGCCAATAAGTTTTTTATAGTGAAGAGGCGGCTTGTGCCGCCCTTTTTGTAGGTAGAAAACCCCCCGCTAGGCGGGGGTTTCCGTTTTGTTGCTTCCGGGTTAGCCTGTGCGATATTGACTTTCATTTTCATATAGGGCAGCGTGTGCTCATTCATACAATCCGCCGTCACAGCCCACAGGAATATCATGACACCTTTACAAATCGTTTCTGCCCTGAACTCTCTCATCGCGATCCGGCAGCCAGTTTTTATCTGGGGAGCGCCGGGGGTTGGTAAAAGCCAGGTCGTAGCCCAGGTGGCCGAGGCCAGGGGCATGCCCTTGCGCGACATTCGCGCCGTTCTGCTGGACCCCGTTGACCTGCGCGGGCTACCGCGCATTACAGACCAGGGGCTTGCCGTGTGGTGCCCGCCGTCTTTTCTGCCAACGCCCTCTGATCCCGAGGAGGGCATTATTTTTCTGGATGAACTGAACGCCGCGCCGCCTCTGGTGCAGGCTGCCTGCTATCAGCTTATTCTTGACCGCGCCATTGGCGAATATCGTCTGCCCGACGGCTGGTCCATTGTGGCGGCTGGCAACAGGGAAAAGGACAAGGCGGTGTCGTACCGCATGCCTTCAGCCCTGGCCAACCGTATGGTGCATCTGGAGTTTGACGCCAATCTGGATGACTGGCTTGCCTGGGCGCAAGGGGCTGGTGTGCGTGCCGAGGTTTGCGCGTTTTTGCGTTTTCGCCCCCGTTTGCTGCACGATTTTGACCCCCTCAAGGCGGAAAAAGCCTTTGCCTCGCCGCGCTCCTGGGAGTTTGTATCGCGCATTCTGGATGCCGGGCCCGCTGCCGATGTGGAGTACGGACTGTTTCAGGGCACGGTGGGCGCGGCTGGTGCGGCGGAGTTTATGGGCTTTCTTTCTGTCTGGCGTGAGTTGCCCACAGTGGATGAAGTGCTGGCCGCCCCGGCGTCTGCTCAGGTTCCGCTGGAGCCAGCGGCCCTCTATGCCATGTGCGAAGCCTTAAGCCTCAAAGCCTGCGCAGAAACCATCGAGGCGCTTACAGCCTATGCCGAGCGCTTGCCTTCAGAATTCGGCGTGCTGCTCATGCGGGATGCCGTGTGCCAAAATACGGATCTCGTTCATACCGAGGCTTTTTCGCGCTGGGCTGAAAAAAATGCTGAAGTGCTGATGTAGCCATGAACAGCACCGTAGGCCCTGCAGGTTCCCGTCAGGCAACAAGGCCCGCTGCTTCAGACCAGGACGCGCCGTCCTGTCAGGCTGCCCTGGCCATGAAAAAAGCCAGAACAGCCCTTGTGCTGGACCATCCTTTTTTTGGTTCTCTGGCTCTTGGCCTGCGCTTCAGGGAAGACAAGTCCTGCGCAGACATGTGGACAGACGGCAAGAGCCTTGGCTTCAACCCCATCTATGCCGCCACCCTGCCTCACGCCAAGCTGATAGCGGCCCAGGCGCACGAGGTGATGCATCTGGCTTTTGGACACCATTTGCGCCGCAAAAGCCGTGAAGAAAAAATGTGGAACCGCGCCTGCGACCTGGCCATAAACCACATTTTGCTTGAAGCGGGCTTTAACCTGCCCGAAGGCTTTGCGCACGACCCCGCCTATGCGGGCATGTCTGCCGACGACATCTATGAAGCCTTGGCAGCCCTGCAAGAGAGCGCCTCCAAGGGCGAAGCCAGTAACGACTCCGCCCGTGCGGACGGTCAGGATGAAGAAGGTGCCGGGGCCATGAGCTTTGACGGCGGCAAGCAGCTGGGCGGCAAAAACGCCGCGCAGTCTCGGGGCGGCAAAAAGGAAAATCCTGACCAAAGTGGAGACGATCAGGCCCAGGCCGGGTCAAAGGCCGCCAAAGAAAAAAAGCAGGGTTCGCCAGCGCAAGGGGAGGGCAAGACCTCATTTACTGGCGAGGTGCGCGATCACCCCGACCTGCAAGGGCTGCAGAACGACCACGCCCTGAAACTGGCGGAACAGGAGGCCGATGTTGCCCTTTCACAAGCTGTGCAAAGGGCCAGACATATGGGCAGCCTGCCCGCCGGATTCACCCGCCTGCTCAAAAAAGAGCGCCGCCCCGAGCTTGATTGGCGCGAACTTTTGCGCCGCTTTCTCGAACAGTGCGCGGACAATGATTATTCGTGGTCCACACCCAACCGGCGCTACCTGTACCAGCAGATTTATCTGCCCGCCCGGCGTGAGGCTCGCCTGCCCCATGTGGTTTTGGCGGTGGACTGTTCCGGCTCTGTGGATGAAGCGGCGCTGGCAATGTTCTGCACGGAACTCTTTTCTGTGCTGGATGCGTACGACACCACGCTTACCGTGCTGTTTCATGATACGAAAGTTCAGGGCGAGGTGACGTTCAACCGTATGAGTCTGCCGCCAAATCTTGCGCCTGTGGGGGGCGGCGGTACGGACTACCGGCCCGTATGCGCCCATATCGAAGAGCAGCAACTGCGGCCCACCTGCCTTGTCTGGTTTACAGACCTTGAGTGCAACCGCTTCCCTCAAGAACCGGACTACCCCGTGCTGTGGGTATGCAGCGAGGCCCGGCCCGAAACACCGCCCTTTGGGGAACTTGTGAGCCTGACGGCCTTTGCCGCTCACGCAGCCCGTTTGCCAGACCAACTACCGGGCGCATCAGTGCCCTTGCGAGCAAATTATGCAGATTGAATGGAAAATAGCTAAAAAAAGAGGCAATTTGCGGCCCGTGCTCAGCTACAGCGTGCACCTTGAAGATCACGAAAAGGCCCTGGCCCTGCCTGTTGTGTGCATTGTTTCAAGCATACCCAAGCCCGACGAAGACAGGCAGGACTACTGCTACCCCGGCCTGCTGGAACGCGCGCCCAACTACAGCCCCAAGTGACGGGTGACGGGAATATACGGAGAGAAGGGATGGGATAACCCGAGACATGGTGAAGACATGGTGGGACGTGAAAGAAATAGGATTACACAGAGAGAAATGAAGAAGGGAGGCTTGGACCTCCCTTCTTTCGTCTTTTGAGTGGGCTTTTTATTCAGCAGGCTGTGGTGCCCCGGGCACACTGTAATGCTGCTCAACCCGCACTCGGCATTCGTGCGACACGCGGATATGCCCGCATGGTGCAAGTGGGCATTGGCGGCAACTGGAAATCATATCCATAATCATGCGGCTTATTATGCAGCACAGTGGCAAGGTTGCCCGTAGCCAATAATCACTCATTACTGCACTTCCCCGGCGCGTCGATGGGGCCAGCCCATTCAATAAAGTCTGACACGGGGCATTCCACCTCACTCCCCGACATCATGGCGTACATTTTCCCGTTGATTTCCACGACACGCACAACAAACCACATCAAGTTCATTCCGAGTGCCCAGTAATACTTTCCGTCTTCTACGGGAAGGTTTGTAGTTTTGCGCAGTGCGCGGGGCAGGGAGTTCCAGGCGGCGATGGCGGCGGATGCTTGACCCGGTTGCGGACCTCCCATCTCGCATTCAAGGCAAACTACTTGTGCATTATCGCGCCCACGTACATAAGATACATTTATACTCCTGCACGCGGGGCAGGGCTTCAGTTCGGGCATGGCTGTATCCTCTTTCCCAACGTGAGCCTATAGCAGCGCGACAAGTTGAGGTCGTTTGGTTCGGTTGTTTCGTCGATGCCGACAAGCTCAAAATCCATGGTTGTTGATGTGTAGCCCCGATGAAAGCGCACGCCGGTGTAGTCTTTGGCGAAGAGACGCTTTGTCCAGAATGGCTTTATCTCGCGATACTCGTACCGCTTCTCACCAGTTGCGATCTTGTCGTACCAGCGACGGGTCAGTATGAGACTTAAGATGGTCATTACTGCCCCCTAGTGACGGCAATAATTCTGCTGCGGGGGCTTTGGACCAATGCTCAGTCCACCAACGGCCTTGCGGGCAGCTCCACGCCAGTCGTGAGCGTGACATAATTCAGGGTAATTGACCGGGCATGCCTGCTCAAACGGGCATCCAACGCTGTTCGCGCATACCTCGTGCAACCTTCCCGTCAACCACGACACCATGTTATTCAAGAGTGCATTTTCAGCTTCGACCACACGGACGCGCGCCTGATCAGCCTGGAGGG
>JAQVZK010000166.1 GCA_028708195.1 Desulfovibrio sp. | reverse complement strand
AGGTCGCTGTGACGTGAAAGCGCCCGGGCGGCCGCCACGGCGTAGGGGCCGCCGCTGCCAATGGCGGCCACATTGTCGTCCGGTTCAATGACATCGCCCGTGCCCGAAAGCACCAGAATGTGTTCCTTGTCGGCCAGAAGCAGCATGGCTTCAAGCTTGCGCAGGTATTTGTCCTTGCGCCATTCTTTGGTCATTTCAACGGCAGCGCGCACCATGTTGCCGCGCACCTCCTTGAGTTTGGACTCAAAGAGTTCAAACAAGGTAAAGGCGTCGGCCGTGGCCCCGGCAAAGCCAGCCAGAATCTTGCCGTCGTGCAGGCGGCGCACCTTTTGTGCGGCATGCTTCATGATCATAGTCTGGCCCATGGTCACCTGTCCGTCACCGGCCAGGGCCACCAGCCCGTCCTTGCGGACGGCGAGAATAGTTGTGGCGTGAGTTTCCATCAATTCTTGTCCCATATTTCCTTGCGTTCCTTGTAGGCGGCCTCAAGGCGCTGAAAGGCGCGCTTGTCTGTGGTGCGGGCCGCCTTGCTTTTGGCTTCGTTGAAGTAACGCTCGGCAAGTTTTTTGTTGTTGGAGTACAGGGCACTGTACGCCTTGTGAATGTAGGCATCGGGTGTGTTGCCCGCCTTGCCCAGCGAACGGGCGTAGGCCTCGTGCACCTCGGCATCTTCGGGCACATGGCGCAGCACGGCCTTGTAGTAATTGGTCGCCTGAGCCTGCCTGCCGGTTTCGTCCAGCATGCGCGCGTAGAAGAAAGATGCCATGTAGTCATTGGGGTCAATGCGCATGGCTTTTGACAGCAAGCCGTCAGCCCGGCTCATGTCGCCCTTGCGGTAATGAAAGGCACCTGCCTCACGCAAAACCAGCGGGTCGTCGGGTGCTGCCGTGAGGGCCTGATCAAAGGCCGTGCTGGCCTCATTGATGCGGTTCTGACGTGCGAGCACAATGCCCCGGCCCATGCTTGAAAGGCCGTCTTTGGCCGAAAACCGTTGCAAGGCCGCCTGTTCGTCGCCGTATCTGGCCCACAGCAGGGTTTTTACACGCGTAAAGCGCTTGCTGTCCTGGTTGCGGTTCTGAATGGACTTGGCCATGGTCTGAATGCGGGCCTGAAGCCCGTTGATACGGTCACCCAGCGCGGGGTGGGTGGAAAGGTAGGTGGGCACGCTGATGCCGCTCATCCAGCTTTTCTGGCGCAGTACCTTGAAGCCCCCAGCCATGCCGCCGGGGGGATAGCCCGCGGCAATGAGGTATTGCAGACCAATATGGTCGGCCTCGGTTTCGTCCATGCGGCTGTAGTTGAGCATGGCCGACTGCCCGGCCCCCATAGCTCCCACGGCCAGAGCTCCGCCGCCCTGGCCGCCTGCGGCTATACCCGCAACGGCCAGCAGCAGGGAGCCAAGGGTCACAAACTGGGCCCTTTGCAGACGCGAAGCCACGTGGCGCTGGGTGACGTGGGCCAGTTCGTGGGCCAGAACGCCAGCCAACTCCTCTTCTTTTTCCAGATTCATTATCAGGCCGGTGAATACGTAAACGTACCCACCGGGCACCGCAAAGGCGTTGAGGGAGTTGTGCAGTATGGTGGTGGCCTTGAAGCTGAAAGGCTGGGGCGGAATGGCCTTTACCAGCCGGGCCAGCATGTAGTCCACATACTGTTTGACTTCAGGGTCTTCAATGACCGGCAGGCTTGAACGCACCATAACGTCAAACTTCTGCCCCATCTCTTTTTCGTCCTTGATGGTCACGCCGCCGAAAAAAAAGGCGTGCGCGGGCACCGGGCATATCTGCGGCAGCAGAAAGGCCAACAGAACAATGAGGGCTGTCCACCGACGGGGGGCGCAATAATGCAGCATAAGTTCTCCCCAGTGCCCGAGGCCGGGTCTATTCCAGATCCCAGTTCTGCCCTTCAGGGGTATCGCGCACGCTCACGCCCAGGTCCTGCAAGGCCTGACGCAGGGCGTCGGAGCTGGCAAAGTCCTTGTTGGCGCGGGCATCCTGCCGCTCACGCAGCAGGCTTTCAACGCGGGGCATATCAATGTTTTTACGGTTGGCGCGCATGGTGCGCAAATCCGCCAAAAAGGTTTGGGGCTTCTGGCCAAAAAGGCCCAGGCGCGTGTGCCACTTTTGTGCGCGGGCAAGAAATTCTTGCAGAACATCCCGTCCGGCTTCGCTGGCGCGCAGACTTTTGTCCTCCAGCAGGCGGTTTATGATGCGCACCTGGGTGAAGATGTGCCCCAGAGCCTGGGCTGTGTTAATGTCGTCATCCATAGCCTCGTCAAAAGCTTGGGGCTGCGCGGCCCATTCTTCGGCAAGCTGTTGGGGCAGGGGAACTTTCTTCCATTTATCTCTGGCAAGGGCTTTTTCTGCTTCAGCCAGGGCGGTGTAGACCCGGTGCTGGGCTTTTTCAGTTTCGTCCATACTGTCTGGCGTGAAATCAATGGGGCTGCGGTAGTGCTTGCCCAGCAGGAAGAAGCGCAGGGTTTCGGGCAAATAGCTTTCAAGAATGTCGCGGATGGTTTTGAAGTTGCCAAGCGACTTGGACATCTTTTCTGCGTTGACCTGCACAAAGCCGTTGTGCACCCAGTAGCGGGCCAGATGGCAGTGGCACACGGCCTCTGTCTGCGCGATTTCGTTTTCGTGGTGCGGGAATATGAGGTCCTGGCCGCCGCCGTGGATGTCCAGTGGCAGATAGGATTCGCTCATGGCCGAACACTCGATGTGCCAGCCGGGCCTGCCCTGGCCCCAGGGGCTTTCCCACGAGGGTTCGCCGGGCTTGGCGGCCTTCCACAGGGCAAAGTCCAGCGGATCTTCCTTTTCTTCGCCGGGTGCCACCCGCGCTCCTGAAAGCAGTTCGTCAAGGCTGCGGCCCGAGAGTTTGCCGTAGACATCATACGCGCGCACCTTGAAATACACGTCGCCCGAAGGCGTGGCGTAGGCCTTGCCAGCAGCGATGAGCTTTGCGCAAAGGTCTTGAATTTCTTTGATATGGTCTGTGGCGCGCGGTTCAAAGTCTGCCCGCAGCACGCCCAGGCGGTCCATGTCTTCATGAAAGGCGGTCATGTAGGTCTGGGCCACTTCGCGCCAGTCGCGGTTCTCTTTGTTGGCGCGGTTGATGATCTTGTCGTCCACATCGGTGAAGTTGCGTACGAAGGTCACGTCCAGGCCCTGATGCCGCAGCTGGCGCACAAGTACGTCAAAAACCAGGGCAGAGCGGGCGTGGCCGATGTGGCAGTAATCGTATGCGGTGATGCCGCAGACGTACATGTTGACCTTGCCGGGATGCGCCGGGACAAAGGTTTCTTTCTGGCGGCCCAGTGTGTTGTAGAGCAGCATGGTCTTCCTTTACGCGGGGAGGTTGATCATATCCAGACGGCGCTGGTGACGCCCGCCCTCAAAGGTATTTTCCACAAAGGCGTCCACAATGGCTTTTGCCAGCTCAACGCCTGTCACGCGCGCACCAAGGCAAAGCACGTTGGCGTTGTTGTGCTGGCGCGCCATGCGGGCGTGCAGCTCTGTGGTGCAGAGGGCGGCACGGATGCCGGAATGGCGATTGGCGGCAATGGAAACACCAATGCCGGTGCCACAGATGAGAATGCCCAGCTCGCCCGAGGCTTCCACCGCGGCGCAAAGCTTGTGCGCCAGCACGGGGTAGTCGCAACTGTCGCAGGAATCAGTGCCGTGGTTGATGACATTGATGCCCATTTTTTCCAAATGTCCGGCCAATGTGGTTTTGAGGTCAATGCCTGTATGGTCCGAAGCCAGATGGATGGATTGCATAACAACTCCTGGAAGGGTGAGGGCAGGCTGACCGGATGCCCCGGTCAACCTGCCAAAGCGGTTTCGCATCAGGAATGTGTGTTTTTACTGTGTTGCGGCGTTTTCGGCACAGGCAGTCCCGGTGGTGCCCAGACCCAAGCGCCATGCTCAAGGTCAGAGACTGGCCCCGCAATTTCGTTTTTTCGTGTGAGCAGGGCCGTGTGGGCAGGATTGCGCGCCAGTTTGAAAAAGCTGCACTCAAGCCCGGAACTGATGAAAGCCGATGCCACCAGGGCCTAATGCTGCTGGTATTTTGCCAGGGGCAGCAGAGGAACACCTTCTGGTATGGATAAGGTCATTTGCTGCTCTGTAAAGGCCGCAGCGGGCTTTTCTCTTTCCTTGACGAGCACGATGGCGCGCTTGCCGTTGCCGTGCGTCAGATTAAGGCGCTGGGGCAGGGGAGGCTGCGCTTCATCAAAAACGACCTCCATCTTCCAGCCGCTAGCGCCCTTTTCGCTCCAGGCCACAGGCAGGCCAGCGGCATCAAGGGTCAGCACGCCGCCGGGGTTGCCCTCAAGCGTGTACTGGGCAAGATCGCCCGCTATGAACGTGCCGGTGGCGAAACTTCTGCCAAAAACCTGGTTGTAACGCCCGTTGAGCAGACAGGCCAGATGTTCGAGGTTAAAGGGCACGGGCACGCCGACCTGCAGCAGGGGCTTGGCGGCACCCTGATAGAAGTAGGCCTTGTTGTCGGTGGGGCTGTAGACAAGGAAATGCTGGCCGTCTTCAAGAATCTTGGCCACAGTGGCCCCTACGCCGGCCATAACGTCCAGCCGCAGCTTGCGCTGGCTGTTGCCCCAGAAGAGGGCGGTGACGCGCCTTGTATCACCCTCGGTGCCAAAGCGCAGGCTCATTTGCAGGCGGTAGGGCGTCAGGGCCATGTCTTGCCCTCTTGCCACAAACTTTTGCCAGCGTTCTTCAAGCCTGACATGACTTTCAGGTGTGGTTTCCAAAGACGGCTGTTTTGCGCAGGCGGTCAGCAGAACCAGACTGCAAAGGCAGCAAAGAGCGAAAAATTTTTTCATAACTGTGAAAGCCTCTGCCGCAATGCTTCTGCATTGGCGGGTTTGAGATCCAGCGCCTTCTGATAGGCGGTGCGGGCCTCGTCCTTGTGCCCCATTTTGGTGGCGATGTCGCCATAATGCTCCCAGATGGAAGCGTCTACGTGCTCGTCAAGTTTGACGGCGCGGCGAATGTGCTTGAGAGCTTCTTCATTTCTGCCCAGTTTATAGAACACCCAGGCCAGGGAGTCCACAATATAGGACTGGTTGGGCGAGAGCTCGTCGGCCTTGGTGAGCAGGCCCAGGGCCTTTTCAAGGTCGCGGTTTTCTTCGGCCAGGGTATAGCCCACATAGTTCAGCGCCTGATAGTTTTCTGGATGCAGGGTGAGGATGTGCTCCATCACCTTGAAGGCTTCTTTTTTGTCGCCGGACTCATCCAGCAGTGAACCAAGAAGAAAGGCCATTTCGGCGTTGTCTGGCCATTTTTTTGCGGCCTTGCGCGCAATTTCAAGAGCTTGCGGCATCTGCTGCTGGCGTGCCAGCAGGCGAACCTCCAGCTCCCAGAACTGGGGCAGGTTTTCAAACTGCTTTTGAGACTGACGGGCCACGGCCAGGGCTTCCTGCTCCTTGCCAGCCTCGCCCAAAAGCTGGATGCGCAGCAGGGCCCCACGGGGTGCGGCCTTGCTTTGCGGCGGAATTTTGTCCAGCCATGAAAGGGCCATAGGCAGGTCTCGGCGCTGTTCGTAGTTCAGGTCAGCCAGCAAAAGATAGACGTCAACGGGGGCATCTTCCTAGTCGGCTATCTGCTTGTGCAGGGTTTCGCCCTGCAGGT
>JAQVZK010000165.1 GCA_028708195.1 Desulfovibrio sp. | reverse complement strand
CAAGAGGAAGCAGGAGCCCCCACAGTGCCCCGGTACAATCCTTCTACTGGCGAACAGATTTCGCAGGTTCCCCAGTCCGGGCCAGAGACTTCGAAAATGGCTGTGGATATGGCGGCCGCGGCCTATCCCGGCTGGCGCAGAACCTCCATCGGCAAGCGTGTGGCCTATATTTACAAAATGCGCGAAGCCATGCTGCAAAGAAAGGAAGATCTGGCCCAGGCCATTGCGCTGGATCAGGCCAAGCATATTTCCGAGGCCAGAGGCGAAGTGCAGCGTGTTGTGGAAATTCTGGAGTCTGCGGCCAGCGCTCCGGCCATGATTCAGGGGCAGACCCTGGACTACATAGCGGCGAACATCAGCGGCAAGGTTGTTCGCGAACCCCTGGGCGTCTTTGGCGGCGTGGCCCCCTTCAATTTTCCTGCCCTGGTTTTCGGCTGGTTTGTGCCGTATGCCATTGTGGCGGGCAACACCTTTGTGTTCAAACCCTCGACGCAGTCCCCGTATTTCATGCAGATAATGGGCGAAATATTTACGGATATCGAGCTCCCGCCCGGCGTGGTCAACATCATCCACGGCAACAGGGATATTCCCGGCGGCTGGTATGACGACCCGCGTATCTCCGGCATATGCCTCGTGGGCTCAACCCCCACAGCGAAAAAAATGGCCGAAGGTTGCGCCCGGCTCTGCAAGCGCTCCATGCTGCTTGGCGGTGCCAAGAACATGCTGGTGGTAATGGAAGATGCCGACCTCAAGGTCTTTCGCGAAAACTATCTGAACTCCTGCTACGGCTCCGCAGGACAGCGCTGCCTGGCTGGTTCTCTGGTGGCCGCTGTGCCCGAAATTTACGACAGGGTCGTTGAAGTTATGGTGGAGGCCGCCTCAACCATCAAGGTGGGCGACGCCTTTGATCCTGATGTCTATATGGGGCCGCTCATCTCTCGCAAGGCAGTGGACTTTGTGCATCAGTCGCTGGAAACCGCGCTGGCGCATGGTCAGGGGTGCTCGCTGGCGCTGGACCGCCGCCATCTCGACCTGCCAGAGAAAAACAAAAAAGGATTTTTTGTCGGGCCCATCATCGTCAAAGACCTTACACCCTGCAATCCCTTGTTCACCACAGAAGTGTTTGGTCCCATTGTGGGCACCATCAAGATCGCAGATATGGACGACGCCCTGGATCTTATCCGCAAGTCAGAGTTCGGCAACGGAGCCTGCATTTTCACCCGGAGCCAGTTTTATGCCGAAAAATTCAGTCGCGAGGCGGATGTGGGCATGGTGGGTGTTAATGTGGGCATCTGCGCGCCGCATCCCTACATCCCCTTTGGGGGCATCAAGGGCTCGCTGCTTGGCGTCAACAAGGTGCAAGGCCGCGAAGGCTTCGACTTTTTCACCCAGAACAAGGTTACAACCATACGTACCATTGATCCCCATGCCCACGAGCATGGCGGAGCCCCCGTCAGCAAGGCTGTGCGGTCCTGCGTAGCTTCGTAAACTGCTGGCGTTGTTCCTCCTCATGAAGGCCAGCCCCTTTTCACGCGGGGGGCTGGCCTTGAAATTTTTTCGCCTGGGATTGGTTGTGGGGGAGGGAGCGCTTTGTGGGACAGGGAAAATTTGTATGGGGAAATGCTTTATTCTCGTTTCAGCAGGGTGCAGAGGGGCTTCTGTTCTTGAAGGGAATTTCCAGAGGCAGCGCCTTATTGGCAGCCACGGTCTTGATGCTGGTCTGCTCTGATGCCCTCTGTTGGCCTTGCATCACGGCAGCCGCTGCGCATAATTCTCTGTCGTTTAACAAAGAGAGATCATTGACAATAAACCGCGCAACCTTCGACATGAGGACGAAGGCGGCGCGGTTTGTTTTTATGCGCACCCCGGCCGGTGCGTGCGCTTTCAAGCCGTGTTTATGGCAAGATGCGGCCGGGGAAATGTGAATCCTTTATGTGAAACTGCCCTGAAGGCCGCTACTGCACGCGCTTGAGCACCATCTGGTTGAGCTTGCTGTCGGTTGCGCCGTCATTTTTAAGAACCACCGTGTTTGGGTCCTTGAGCACAAAGTTGAGCGTCTTGCCCTTGTCGGTTTTGAGGGCGATGGTGTCGCCCTTGTCAGAAACGACGGTAAACCCGCCAGTATAGGCTATATTGCCCAAGGCAAAGGCAATGGTCTTGTTTCTGGCGTCAACGTCTACCCGAAAATTTTTCACAATGCTTTCAATCATCGTGGTGACCAGGGGGATTTCGGCAAACTCTTTCTGCACGTCCGGGCCGGCCAGAGCCACAGAGGCTGCGGGGTCGCCCTGCCACTTGCCGTCAAGCTTTTCAAGATTGCTGCCGCACCCGGTCAAAAGCAGAACTATAAAAATCCATGCAAATTTTTTCATGATAACTCCTTTAGCGGCGGGCTATTGGCCAAGCTGCTTTTTGGCGTTCCGTTCCGTCTCAATGCAACTGCGCATGACCGTGTAACTTCCCCGGCCTGTCTGCGCCACCTCGGTGCAGTGCCGCAGGGTGTTTTCCGGTACATCTGTCATGCTGGCAATGGCGTTTTTTGCTTCGTGCTCACCTTCTGTGCAGCCAGATTCAATAACATGGCTGCCCTGTGCAATGTCTTTGCAGTAGGCCTCAATATCAAAAGCAGGCACAGCACCTGTCTTCTGCCTGTTGTTGCCCATTTTTTTGGGGCCGTCTGTGGCTGCCGCGTACCCCGCCAACAGGCCCGCCATCATGCCTGCCTGTTCCGGAAAAAGCTCCTGTCCCTGCTTTTGGTACTCAGACACCATAAAGGCGCTCAACTCCCTTGCTTCATCCTCTGTAAGGGGGCAGGGGGGCAAGCCTTCCTTGTTCTGGGCCTGAAAAGCCCACATGCCCGCTGTCAATTTGCGCAGGCTGTCTTCTGGCCCAGCCCACGCCGGGCAGTATATGACTACCGCCAATATGGCGGCAAATACGCCAAAAAAGACTTTCCGCACGCCGTCCTCCTGTGTGCTCATGCAAAAGGCTAGCGCCAATCCCCTCGAATAGCCAGCAATGAACGGTCAAATGGCCGCATGACCCGCTAAAAACTGCTTTTGTCACGCACCGCCACAGTCTTGTCGCAATGCCCCGGCCTTGAGGGGAGGTAAAGCACGACCTGCCCGATGGGTTGTCAGCGGCCGAAGTTCCGGCGGCCCGGCAGTAAGTATGGCAGAAACCCCAAAAGTACGCAGGGCAGAGGCCCCGACGGTGGCGGCAGCCCCGAAAGGCTGTGCGGCAGGCCGTGTGCACAAGAATCCGGCGCACTGGCGCTGGCGCATTGCCAATGGCGCACTGGCGCCGGCGCATTACAGCGGGCAGCCTGTCCCGTGGGATGCCGCATGTCCAAAGCACCGCTTTGGCAGGCGCAAAGGGAACCCGTACCAATGCGTACGTGGCGCGTGGGCGCTTTTTCTTACAGTGCTGGGGAGGCAGGCGCAGGCCGGATATCTGCGTACTCAGGCAGTCTGGCCAAGAAGAAAGAACTGCTCAACGTCAATACAAAAAGCGATGCCAATGCCCGGTTCAGTGAGGCAGGCTGTCTTGCGTATGGCGTCCAGAACCGTGGCCGCCTGATTTTTTTCCACAAGTACAAGGAGCATTTCTTTTTCTGGCACAATGGTAATGCCGAAAAATTTTACATCTTCTTCGCGTCCTGTTCCGCGGGCATTGAGGATTGTGCCCCCCTTGGCCCCGGCCTTGCGCGCCATGCTCATGACATCTTCAGCATAGCCAGTGTTGACGATAACACAAATCATCTCATGCGTCGCTTGCGTGCTCATGCTGGATACCTCTTCTGTGGCTTCAGCGGGAGAAAATGGGAGTTCACAAATAGTTGAAAGAGTGTGCTTCAAAATGCCGGGCACCCGAATGACAAAGCCCACGCCAGAAGTCTTTTTTTTCAGGCAGGTATCGCTTTGCAGGGCGGACACAACGGCAGAAGCTGTTTCATCCTGAAGCAGGGTCAGCACGATATCCTTGTCGGTTTGCGCAAGGTAGAGCATGCGCAGGATGGCATTGTCGGCTGTGCCCTTGGCTAGCAGGATTGTGCCGCCGCGCGCACCAGCTCTTTTGCTGGCGGCCACAACGGTTTCGCCCTGGTTTCTGCTTACAATGCTCACCAAAAGTTTGCCGGGAGTATATGTTGTTGCCATTGAACTCATAGTTGAACATCCGTCTTTTGCGCTTTACGCCTGTTCACGCTTTTCAAAAAAATTACCGTTACCGCACTGTGGCGCGGGGCAATTATTGCTTATACCGACCGCTTGGCCGCCCGCTCTCGCCTGTCGAAAAGAATACCCAGAATCTGGATGGCGATAAGCGGGGTCATGGCTATCATGGCAATGACGCCAAAGGCATCGGTAATAGGATTGCCGCCCAAGCTGTGCGATGCCCCGAGTGTAAAGGATAAAATGAAGGTGGAGGCCATTGGCCCTGAGGCCACGCCGCCAGAGTCAAAGGCAATAGCCGTGAACATGCGCGGGCAAAAGCGCATAAGGCCCATTGCCAGAATATATCCGGGGATTAAAAACCACCAGATGCTCAGACCCGTGATAACACGAACCATGGCCAGGCCCACTGCGGTGGCCACACCCAGCGACAGAGATACCAGCATGACGCTTTTTTTGATGTGTCCGCCAGAAACTTCTTCCACCTGGGCGTTCAGCACCCACACTGCGGGTTCTGCGCACACGGCAAGCGCACCCATGGCGATGCCTGCGATGAGCAGAAGGTAGCGAAAATCGTGCTGGGCCAGCAAGGAGCCCATTTCACGCCCCGCCGGGATAAACCCGCCCTGAACGCCAATAAAAAATAAGACCAGACCAACAAAGGTATAGGCAAGGCCCATAATCATCTTGATTGTCTGGTAGCGCGTCAAGCGCAGTAAAAAAAAGCGGAATACGGCGAAAAGCAGAATAAGCGGGCCAAGGGCCATGCCAACCTCGGCCAGCACCTGCGGCGTCAGCGTCCAGAAATGCACCCAGATGTTTTCAACCTGCGCGGGGGTTGCAGCCGGTGCGCTGTCAGCGCCACCTCTGAAAAACATGCCAAGCACAAGCACCGCAAGCACCGGGCCAATGGAGGCCAGGCCCACAAGGCCAAAACTGTCGTCCTTGCCTTTGTCGCCGCGAACGGCAGCAACACCAACCCCCAGAGCCATGATAAAGGGCACGGTCATGGGGCCTGTGGTGGCTCCGCCAGCGTCAAAAGCCACGCCCAGAAATGCGGGGTCAGTTATAAAGGCGCAGCCGAAAACCAGAGCATAAAAGCAGAGCAGCATGGCCTTGAGGGGGATCTGCATGACAATGCGCCCCAGCGCGATGGCCACAAAGATGCCAACGCCAATGGCGATCATTCCCACAAGCAGGGGGCGTGATAATGCCGGGGAAACAGCAGCCACCTGTTCTGCCAGCACATGAACGTCTGGTTCGGCAACGGTAATGAAAAAACCGATGACAAAGCCCGACCCCAGCAGCAGGGCGAGGTTGCGGCGGGATGTCAGCGTTGCGCCGACTCTTTGTCCGACGGGCAGGACGGCAAGGTCTGCTCCAAGTAAAAAAACACCTAATCCCAGGATGAGCAGCACGCCTCCCACCAAAAACTTTGGCATGGTTGGACCAAGGGGAGCTACCGTGAAGTGCAGCA
>JAQVZK010000164.1 GCA_028708195.1 Desulfovibrio sp. | reverse complement strand
GGAGCAGTGGTATAACGAAAATACCCAAAACTGGGAGCATGAGCTTGTGGCTGTGCTTCTGGCAGACTGCTACAAGATGCTGCGTATGGAGCGCCGTGCACAGCAGCTCATGCCCAAGGCGTTTAATGCCTCAACCCAGGACCATATGCTGGATGAAGGGGCCGCCAGGGCACTTCATGCCTCGGTTATACTGCGCCACTTCCCTGAACGCCGGTCAGAAATCAACGCTACGGTGCTGCTTGATGCCGCGTTCAATACCAGAGCCACAACCATTGATATGGGGCTTTTGTCTCGCGCCTTGGTCATGCTGGCTGATAAGGGCGCTCCTGCCCCTGAGGGCATTACCCTGACCTGCGCAAGCTATGGGCAAGGTTTTACGCCCAATGCTGACAAGGCCCAACTGAATGGTTCTGTTCTTGAGCTTAACGCCCCGGGCTGCCAGAGCTACAGTGTGCAGTTGATTCAGGGCGATTCTGGCTGGAACCTTCATACCCTGACTGAAGGCTTTGAGCGTAAGCCCCTGCCTGCCACTGCCAATGGTATTGAATTGCAACGGCGCTATCTGAACAGTAATGGCGAAGCCGTTACAAAGGCTACGCTTGGTGAAGTGATCACCGTGGAACTGCGAGTGCGCTCTGCTCAAGAGTTCAACAACGTAGTTCTGGTTGACCTGTTGCCCGGCGGTTTTGAACCGGTGTTGGACATGAAGCCCAATGATCCGCAGCAAGGGCTCATCCGCCATGAGCGGCGTGAAGACCGGGGCATTTTCTTTGTGAACTCCGGTTCTGATCCTCGCACCTTTACTTATAAGGTGCGCGCTGCCACCAGAGGACGCTTTGTCTTGCCGTCTGCAACTGCAGAAGCCATGTATGAGCCCGCCATCAATGCCAGTGTGGAAGGCGGTCAGATAATTATAAACTAGGCCTACCAAGTAACCTAAAAGCAGGGCAATGCACTGGCGCTGAAAACAGCCCGGCATTGCCCTGCTTTCCCTGCTGTTTGTTGCTGTTACATAATTTTTTTTCAAATGCGGCAATGAAATACCCCGGTTTGCATGATGGATAAAAAAACAAAACCAGAATCCGGTCAGAGCGCCTCCGGCCTCACCACAACACGCAAGCTCTTGTTCGCGCGTGTGTCTGACCTTGCGCGCAGTCCTGTGCGCTGGTGGCTTGTGTTGCCTGTTGCCGTGCTGGCTGTTTTTATGCTCTGGCTGCAATTGATGCCGTGCCGCCATCCCCTGGAAGACGTCAGTTTTTCGCGCGTAATCAGGGACAATAAGGGCGGGCTTATGCGTTTGAGTCTGTCAAAAGATCAAAAATATCGTGTATACACGCGCCTTGCCGATATCCCCCCCGAAGCTGTGGATGCCGTACTGCGCTATGAAGACCGCTATTACTGGCAGCATCCCGGTGTCAACGCCCTGGCGCTCGCGCGTGCGGGTTTTGGCTTTCTGACAGGCAAGCGCCTTATGGGCGGGTCCACCATCACCATGCAGGTGGCTCGTCTTGCATACGGCCTTGAAACGGGTAAAATTGGTGCCAAGCTGCGCCAGATGCTGTTGGCTGTGCAACTAGAGTGGAACTTCAGTAAAGAAGATATCCTTGAAGCGTATTTTAACCTTGCGCCCTATGGGGGTAATGTCGAAGGCCTGGGTGCCGCTTCCATCGTCTATTTTCATAAAGCGCCTGCGGAGCTTACGCCCGGCGAAAGCATGGCGCTCATGCTGGTGCCGCAAAACCCCGTGCAACGGCGGCCAGCAGAAGACAACCCCCATTTCACCGCTGCGCTCCACAGGCTTGATGCTTCGTGGCACGGCCGAAAGGAGCACGCTCCACTGCGCGTGTATGGGGTCAATGCCTTGCCTTTTCTCTCTCCTCATTTGAGTACCGAGCTTTTACAGCAAACACACGAAGGCAATCAGCTACGTACCACCATCGACCCCGCCAGCCAAAAAAAGATTGAGCGCCATTTGCGCCTCTTTACGGCAAGGCAGCAATCGTACGGGCTGACCAACGGTGCGGCGCTTTTGCTGCACTGGCCCAGCATGGAAGTGCGCGCGCTCGTCGGTTCTGCCAATTTTTTCAGTGACGGCATTATGGGGCAAATGGATGGCACCCGGGCACGGCGCTCACCTGGCTCAGCGCTCAAGCCATTTATCTACGCTTTGGCTCTGGATCAAGGGCTTATTCACCCCCTGACGCTTCTTGTGGATACACCGCGCAACTTTTCCGGCTATGATCCCGAGAATTACGACGGAACTTTTCGCGGCCCCATTGGTGCGGCATATGCCTTGAGAACGAGCCGCAACGTGCCAGCCATAGCCTTGGCGGCGCGGCTCAAGAATCCTAATTTTTACACTTTTTTAAAAAGCGCCGGGGTGGATTTTTTATCTGACGAAAACCACTACGGGCTCAGTCTTGTGCTCGGCGGGGCAGAAGTCACTATGCGAGAACTGGCCGGACTCTACGCCATGCTGGCCAACAAGGGCGTGTGGCGGCCTCTTCGCATGTTACACGCACAAGGCCGTCAAGACACAGCTCTGCCCCTGTTGTCGCCAGAAGCCGCCTTTGTCACGCTTTCAATGCTTGAGGACGGCAATCCTGACCACCAGGTTCGTTCACAACGAGGCAGCGTGCTTCCGCTTCGCCTGAAAACAGGTACGTCCAATGGTTTTCGTGACGCCTGGGCCGCAGGCTTCGTAGGGCCATATGTGTTGGTTGTCTGGCTGGGAAATTTTGACAACAGGCCGAATCCGCTTCTGGTTGGGGCAATTTCTGCGGTGCCTTTTTTTACGCAAATAGCGCGCGAACTGGCAGCCACCGAGCCGATGCAAGACCACTTTGCCCACCCGACTCACGGCTTGAACGTAGAGTACATTGAAGTTTGCGCGGCAACGGGTGATCTGGATACCTCACTCTGCGCCGACACTGCAAAAACCTGGTTTATCCCCGGGGTTTCCCCCCTTGCGCCCTCGGGCGTATTCCGGTCCATACTTATTGATAAAGTAACCGGGTTGCGGGCCTGCATGCCGCAGCAAGGCCGTACCGAAGTTCAGACTTGGGAATTCTGGCCAACAGAGCTCGCCCAGATGTTTGCGCGGGCAGGCATGCCCAAACCTGAGCCGCCATCCTTTATGCCTGAATGCGAACGTAAGGAGATTGTGGCGGGCAATCCTCCACGCATTGTTCAGCCCAAGGATGGCCTGGTGTATCGGCTGAGTTTGAGCAACAAGGCCCATGAAAATGTCGCATTTATTGCACATGCAGAAGCTGGCGTTAAAAATCTGCACTGGTTTGTCAACGGAAGTTATCTTGGCAGTCGAGCGCCAGGCCAGATTCTTTTGTGGAAGGCGGTTCCCGGTGATGCCAAGGTTCGCGTTGTGGATGATGCCGGGCGGGCGGCTCAGAAGCGTGTGCGTGTTAGGGTGGTAGAGTAGCGCGCACCGCAAGGCTATCAACTGACGAGCTTTGATTGATGGGGGCAGGCAGAGCAACCCGCAGCCTCTCTTCACCAGTGCGGCACAAGAGCTACGAATGAAGGCACAAAGGATGCTTCGCCGTTAATTGCGTTCGAGGCAAAAAGGTTCAGGAAGACGGCTTGGGTTGGTGCACAAAGTAGCCAGCCGCCCCAAAAATACAGGCAGGCACTATCCAGCCAAGACCAGCGGAATTGAAGGGCAGGTAAGACATGATAGCCAGCGACAGCCCCCAACCCTCCAGAACACTGAGGGCGCTTGCAAGCAGTGCGCCTGCCGTGGCAAATCTGAAGATATTGTCATTGCTGATATGCTTGTCGAAAAGTGAAAGAACAATAACAACCAATGTGCCGGGATACAAAAAGGTAAGAATGGGCGCTGCAAAGGCAATAATATTGTCGAGACCGAAATTGGAGACAATCATGCTGAAAAGGCCCGTGCCCAATACAACGGCCTTGTAACTGAGTCGCCCCTTACTGAATCGCGAAATAAATGTTCCCGTTGTGCCTATAAGCGCCACAGATGTGGCCATGCACGAAACCGTCACAATAACTGCCAGCAACACCGTGCTTGCACTGCCAAAAAGTCTGCCTACCAGGCTGGTGACCAGGGCCCCTTTCTCCATGTCCACAGGATAATAGGTGGAACCAGTGGCCCCCAGATAACAAAGCCCCAAATAGATAACAAAAAGCAGGCTGCCTGCTACCAGGCTGGCAATGCCCACTGAAAGAAACTTCTGGCTGCTTGTTTCATAGCCTTTGTTTTTAAGGGCAGTTACGATAATCAGGCCATAAACCAGCGCCGCCATGACATCAAGGGTCTGATAGCCAGAAAGTATGCTGTGCCACGCCACATTGTCATCGCGCACAATATCACTGATCGGGCCTATGGGCATATAAAGGGCGGCAGCCACTATAAGCAGAAAGCCGCCAATCTTGATGGGGGAAAGGTAGCGGGCAATAACGTCTACCATATTGGATTCTTTTAATGCCAACATGGTTGATATGCCAAAAAATGCTATTGAATAGGCAATCTTGGCGACACTTATTCCTTTTGACGAATAACCCAGGGGCGAAAAAGAGATGGCAAAGGCTGTTGCCCCTGTGCGCGGGATGGCAAGCAAAGGGCCAATACAAAGAATGATGGCGCACATCATGAGCATCGCCGCCGTGTTGCCAAGGCGGTGCATTATGCCTTCCTTCTTGTCAATACAAGAAGATGTCAACATGGCGTAGATAGCCAGCAGGGCCAGCCCCACATCAGCCATGTAATAACAAAGAAACCCCAAAAACCATTCCGGCCCTGCCGTCAGGCCGATATATGGTGGAAAAACCACGTTTCCCGCGCCAAAAAGCATTGAAAACAAAGCTGCGCCAACAATTATGGAGTCGCGAACAAGAGAGGTCTTCATTGCATTTACTCACAGGCTTCTGTCAATGCGGTGCGCGGGCCTGACAAACCCATCATGGAGTTGGTCCCGCATGCTCAGGGAGCGGCCATCGGCAATTCAACAAACTCTAGAAAGGTCGAATCAGAGATAGCAGAAGTCGTATCGGCATGCCAGTATTCATTTGTGTAAACAAGTGCCCGAAATTCTCTTGGTTGATGGATTAAAAAAGCGCCCGCAGCATGCACAGACGGCTGCGGGCGCTTTCACTTTTTCAGCGTTGGGGAGTGTGTGCTCAGGCGTTGGGCGCTGTCCAGAACGTGGAGGCTTTGCGGCCCTCATGGTCTAAAGCCCAACCTACAAACCAGCCAACTATAGAGAAGGCCAAACCCACAAAGAAGGGGGGAATAAGCGCCGCTTGCATCCCCAGAACAGGATTGGGCGAGACGCCCTTGTTAGCCAGCAGATACCACAGCATGCATGAAGCAAAGCCAAGGCCACAACTCAAACATGCTGCTATGGGGCTGCGTTTGCCAAAACGCACTAAGGCCAGATAGCTGACAAGCACGGTTGCCCCCACGATGCTCCAGCTGGTGGTGCACAAAAGGGCGATGAGTTGTCCCTTGATCTGGGCACTGCCACCCGAAACGGCAACACAAAAGACAATGCCAAGAAACCACGAAAACCTGGTGGCCGGTTTACCTGGCAAATCTTCAGCAATGGCAGAAACCGCAATGTGATAACGGGCCGTGGCCGTTGACAGCGTAGCAGAAACAATGGCCAGCAC
>JAQVZK010000163.1 GCA_028708195.1 Desulfovibrio sp. | reverse complement strand
GCCGAAGTACGGGCACGGCCCCTTTACCCCGCTGCCGGGTGAACCCATCATGCCCGGCGAGGTCGGCCTTGATTACAACGTCCGCCTGGCCGCCAAACGGGTGGACTACGGCACCATTGTCATCAATGACGCCCTTGTGGTCATTCGCCAGGGCCTCATTGACGCGCAGAGCCGACTTGAAGACACCTTGCTGCTGGTCGAAGGCAAGCTCTACGGCGGCAGCGTCAAGGGCGAAACTATCCTTGGCGGCGACAAAAGCACGCCCTTCTCCATACGGCTGCGCGCCCGTGACGTGAACGGCGAAAACCTGGGCAAAGACCTCAAGGTGATGCCCGTTGGTACCGGACGCCTGCGGGCCGATGTGGACATCATGAGCCAGGGGCGCGAACTGGATGTTTTTTTGAGCAAGCTGCGCGGCAGCGTGACCGCCCGCGCAGAAAACGGATCATTGCGCGCCCCGCCACGCATCAGTGGCGGAAAAACAACCACATTCGCTTTTTCCATGCTGGACGTGGGCCTCAAGGTGCGCACAGCCGCCTGGGACGGCCAGAAACTGGGCCTTGAAGGACAGTGGACAGCGGGAATGGCCGCATCCGGCCTGGACCTTGCCGCCGATATCAACGGCAGGCTGTGGTTCAGCGGTGACGGTGCCGACGGTGGGCAGATGGACTTTACCAACCTGCCCGGCTCATTCTCCCTGCGTATGGCCCCGGAACGCTCCTTCAACCCCGACGGCCTGCATGTACAGGCCTCTGGCCGCTTTAGCGGGCAATCATCCCGCAACGAATTTTCCGTGTCCGAGGGGCACTTCAACACGCTGGGGGTCGAAGCCTACGGGCACGCCAGCTTCACGGCAGCCAAAGAAGGGCCCTCCTGGCAGGGCAAGGTTTCTGCGTACAGTTCTGACATGGCCCGCACCCTGCGCATGGCGGGACTGGGCAAGATAACCATACCCAAGGGCTTGAGCAGTATAGAGATGGACACCCGCTTCAGAGGCGACCCAAGCTCCCTCTCCCTGCGCGAAATCCGCACCAACCTTGACCAGAGCACCGTCACCGGCACCCTGAATCTGGCATGGAAAGATCAACTCGGCGTAACCTTTAAACTCAATGCCGACGAGCTTGACCTTGACCGTTACATGAACGGCAGCACAAACGGCAGTGCGGGCAAAAAGGCCTCCGCCAGCAGTAAGGAATGGGATCTACGCTTCATGCGCAATTTTCGGGCGCAAGGCGAAATGAGCGTTGGCAAGCTCAAGGCCATGCGCTTTACCCTGCAAAATCTGCGCACCAAGTATAAACTTGAAAACGGGCGGCTCACGTCCGACTCCATCACTGGGCAGTTTTACGGTGCCCCCGTCATAAGCAAGGGCTCCATCACCTTCACAAAGGGGCTCAGCTTCAGCAACACCCTCACCGTCAACAGCTTTGACCTCAAGGCTGCCAGCGATGCCAGAGGCGGACCCGCCGCCCTTACGGGTAAAGGCTCTGTGCACTCTGAAATGCATGCCACCCTCACCGGGCCAGACCAGTTACCAGCCCTGCTCAACGGCAAATGGCGTGTAGAAGTGCTGGACGGTTCTTTTCAGAACAGAAACAGCGATGGCAAGCTCAAGGGCAAACCCACAATGATTACCGCCTCAGGGGCGTCTGGCACCATCACCAATGGCGTAGCGCGTGGTAGTGATTTTTATCTCAAGGGGCCAGGGCTTCAAGTCCGCGGCGGCGGCTGGATTGACTTCAATAATGAAACCCTGGACTGCAACTTCAACGTCAATATGAAAAATGTGCCAGACTTTCCCCTTCGCCTCTACGGCAGTATGAGCAACACCAAAACCTCCATTGGTGCAGGCACTCTTATCTTGAATACCATTGGTGACATTACAAAAGGCTTTGTAGATGTGCTTGGCGGTATTGTCGAAGGAACCTGGAAGCTTTTTCGCTGATAAATAATTTATTGATATACGACACTTCTGCCCAACATCAGCATATACCCAGTCGACCTTTCTTCCTGTGACCCGTTGACAGAAGCGGCTTCACGGTCTAAGTTCGCGATACGTTCTTTTTTGCACAATCAAAATTGCGGTTCCGCCAAGGAGAGTAACGGTGAATATTCTGATTTTCGGACCCAACGGCAGCGGCAAGGGTACCCAGGGCGATCTTATCAAGCAGAAGTACAATCTCGCCCATATCGAATCCGGCGCCATATTCCGTGAACACATCGGCGGCGGCACTGAACTTGGCAAAAAAGCCAAAGCCTTTATTGACCGTGGCGACCTCGTGCCCGACGACATCACCATTCCTATGGTACTTGAAACCCTGAAAACCAAGGGCCAGCACGGCTGGTTGCTGGACGGCTTCCCACGTAACATGGTGCAGGCTGAAAAGCTGTGGGACGCACTGAAGAAAGAAAAGCTGCGCCTGGACTATGTGGTGGAACTTCTGCTGCCCCGTGAAGTGGCCAAAAACCGCATCATGGGCCGCCGCCTGTGCAAAAACAACAACAACCACCCCAACAACATCTTTATTGAGGCCATCAAACCCACGGGTGACGTGTGCCGCGTCTGTGGTGGCGATCTCTCCAGCCGCTCCGACGATCAGGACGAAGGCGCTATCAACAAGCGCCACGATATTTACTACAACACCGTTGACGGCACTCTGGCCGCAGCATATTTCTTCAAAAATATCGCAGCCCAGGGCAGCACCAAGTATATTGAGCTGAACGGCGAAGGCAGCATCGACTCCATCAAAGAAACCCTGCTGTCCAAGCTGGCCTAAAGCCGCTTCACTTGTGATGACGCCTGCGCAAGCAGGCGTTTTTCACTTGTAATACTTTGTGGGGGAGGGAGCCTTTTGTAAAAGGGTTTCCTCCCCCACCCCCACCTCCCCCCTGAAACTTTTATTTCTGTTTCGAGGTGCTACAGGGAATCCCTGCCACCTTGCCAGCACTCCCGAAAACGGGGAGCAGGCGGCGGCTCTGCCGCGCAGGCCTTGCACTGCATGGCCGCACAGTTTGCTTGCCCCCGGGGGCAAGCTGCGCTACTACTCGGCCATGAGTAATTCACAAAACCATAATGGCTTTACCAAAAGTGCATCAATGCTGATGGATGAAGTGATTGGCCTGCCTGCCACTGCACAGGCTGACACTGCCGTGGACATGGCCTTTGTGCGCCCCGCAGCCAAACAGCTTTATGCTCAGGATGGCGACGATTTTTTAGCCCCCGCCACCAGCAATTCCGCCGGGTTTGACCTGCGCGCCTGTCTTGATGCGGATGAGGCCGTCATTGCCCCAGGGCAGCGCCTCAAAATTGGCACGGGCATTGCCGTGCAGCCGCATGCCGCAGACGTGGCGGGCTTTGTTTACTCCCGCAGCGGACTGGGTGCGCGCGACGGCCTCACTGTGGCCCAGGGGGTTGGCGTCATAGACCCCGACTATACAGGAGAAATCCTGGTGGTTCTGCTGAACACCTCCGGTCAGGAGCGCCGCATCGCCAAAGGCGAGCGCATTGCCCAACTTATCTTTCAGCCCTTTATGCGACCGAACTGGCGCGAAGTGGCGGAACTGGCTCCCACAGAGCGAGGGTCCGGCGGCTTCGGTCACACCGGACGCTGATTGCGCCCTACCGGCAACCCCGGTATGCGCCCATTCCAACACCATATGTTCACCGAGAAAAGGAGTCCGTCCATGTCACAAGCCTTTGCTGCCGTCAAAGCCGGGGAAGAAAGCCTGCTCTGCCGTTCTTACAGCCGCTATCCCGTGGCTGTGGTCCGAGGCAAGGGCGCGCGATTGTGGGATGTTGACGGCAAGGAATATGTAGACCTGCTGGCGGGCATTGCTGTCACCTGTCTTGGGCACTGCAATGACGAGGTCAACGCGGCCCTCACGGCTCAGGCCGCAAAGCTCTGGCACGTGAGCAATCTCTTCTATCAGGAAGAACAGCTTGAACTGGCCCGCCTGCTGCTGTCCACGAGCCATCACCAGAAGGCTTTTTTCTGCAATTCCGGTGCTGAGGCCAACGAGGCCTGCATCAAGCTGGCCCGGCGCTATATGCGCAAAGTGAAGCAGCGCGATGCCTATGAAATTATCACTCTGGACGGCTGTTTTCACGGACGTACCCTTGGTGCCCTGGCCGCCACTGGGCGCGAAAACCTCAGTGATGGTTTCGCTCCCCTGCCCGAAGGATTCAAGCAGGTTCCTGCCAATGATATTGACGCCATGAGGGCGGCCATCACCCCGGCTACCGCCGCGGTTCTTGTGGAAGTGGTACAGGGCGAAGGCGGCGTTGTGCCCTTGTGCGGCGACTATTTGCGTAAGCTTGAAGCGCTGTGCCGCGAACGCGACATCCTCTTTATGTGCGATGAAGTGCAGGCTGGCCTTGCCCGTACGGGCAAGTTCTGGGCTTTCCAGAATTTTGGCCTGACGCCCGACGCCATCAGCGTTGCCAAATCTCTGGCCAACGGTCTGCCCATGGGGGCCCTGCTGGCCACCGACGAGGCCGCCAGTGGATTTGAAGCTGGCAGCCATGCAACCACCTTTGGCGGCGGCGCCCTTACCTCTGGCGTGGCGGCCAAGGTGGTGGAGATTCTTTTGCGCGACAACCTGGCCGACCGGGCCGCTCAACTGGGCGAACACCTGAAGCTCGAACTGGCCGCCATGCAGACACGCCAGCCCGGTAAAATCAAGGAAATACGTGGCCTTGGCCTCATGGTCGGCATAGAGCTTGCCGTTGAGGGCAAACCCGTATGGGACGAACTGCTTGCCAGGGGCTATATTTGCAACCTGAGCCACGGCACAACCCTGCGCCTTCTGCCGCCCCTGAATATCGACAAGGCTGACCTCGACGCCTTTTTGCAAACCCTTGAAAAGATTCTGGCTAATATTGCCGTCTGAAAAAGCCCCTCAGGGGCTTTACAGAAAAATAATTGTGGACTAAATAGTCTGCGTTGAAAGTCAATTACGATTACTACGGCAACCCCGCTCCGGCGGGGTTGCCGCTTACTTTGACAGGAGACAGCATGGACGTTTTTGATCAAGCCACTGAACTGGAGCGCCTGGACCGGGAGTCCGCCCTTATGAGAGCGCGTGCGGCCATTGACCGCGGCGGGCCGGAAATGATTGACGGCGTGGCCTGCTGCCGCGACTGCGGCGACCCCATCCCCCAGAAACGCCTTGAGGCCCTGCCCGGCGTTGGCCTGTGCCGCTCTTGCCAGGAAGAACGCGAAAGCGACAACTGAGCAAGATACGCTTGAAATAGGTGCCTGACGGCGAATAAAAGCCCTCGCACCTGTTACGCGGCAAGGATGGGCCACAAATCCTTGCGAGCATTTCATGAGTGAAATGCTCAAGCAGCACCCTCCCCCACTTTCGCGGTTGGGCCGTCCGCCCAAACCATTGCTTCCGGCCATACTGTCGGCTCTTGAGGCACGCCCTTTACACACAGGGCACTCCCCAGTTTAGCCTGCGCGGCGGATTTGTGGGGCGGGTTGTGCTTTATGGGGCGGGTTGTGCTTTGTGGGGGCGGCGAGACACAAAAAAAGCCCCGGCCATATGGCCGGGACTTTTCCATTTCTGCTGACAAAGAAAAAAAATCAGTTCCAGATAAAATGCAGCAGCCAGTACGAGACAAAACCAATGGTGCCCGCGGCTGGCAACGTCAACACCCAGGCGGTGACCAGGCTCCCGGCCACGTTCCAGCGCACGGCTGAAAGCCGCTTCGTT
>JAQVZK010000162.1 GCA_028708195.1 Desulfovibrio sp. | reverse complement strand
GCACCGCAGGCCCCTCACCAGGACGACACGCCACGGTTGCGCCTGAGCAACCTCTCCGTCACCTTTGATACGGACGATGGCCCCTTGTCTGCGGTGAGGAATGTGAGCTTCGACCTGTCCCACGGTCATATCACCTGCCTTGTGGGCGAATCTGGTTGCGGCAAAAGCCTGACGGCCAAGGCAATATTGCGCCTCACGCCTGACAACGCCCGGCTTGACGGTGACATCATACTGGACGGGCAGAATATTTTGCGTCTGCCGCCGCGTGGTATGAGAAGCATCCGTGGTCGACGCGTGGGCATGGTTTTTCAGGAGCCCATGACTTCTCTCAATCCGGTGCTGCGGGTGGGCGAACAGGTGGCCGAGCCCCTGCGCCTGCATATGAGAATGAACCGTGCTGAAGCCCGCAATGAGGCCATCGCCCTGCTGACGGAGGTGGGTATTCCTTCGCCCGAGAGCCGCTATGACGACTACCCGCACCAGCTTTCAGGCGGTATGCGGCAGCGGGTGATGATTGGCATGGCCTTGTCCTGCCGCCCTGACCTACTTTTGGCCGACGAGCCGACCACGGCACTGGATGCGACCATTCAGGGCCAGATTTTGCGTCTTATACGCGCCCGCAGTCAGGAACGTGGCATGGCCGTGCTGCTTATCACGCACGATTTGGGTGTGGCAGCACAGATGGCCCATGCCGTGGGTGTCATGTACGCCGGAAGATTGGCGGAATACGCCCCGGCTCAGGAGCTTTTTGCCCATCCGCTGCACCCCTATGCCCAAGGCCTGCTGCACGCGGCCCCCAGCGCCCGTTCCAAAGGGCTGGACCGCCTGCCGACCATTCCCGGCAGTGTGCCCTCGCTGCGCGCTATGCCTGCGGGTTGCCCCTTTCATCCCCGCTGCCCACAGGTTATGCCGCTTTGTCATGAAGAGATGCCTCCTTTCTTTGACTTGGGGGGGCAGCGCAAAGTGGCCTGCTGGCTGCATAATCCCGCCTGACGCGGTTACGCGCGCGGCGCGGTGAAGCGGCAGATGCGGTTATGGGGCTGCGCCCCCTTCTCGGCCCCCTCGCGCCCCCCAAAACAAAAAAACGGCACGAATCACTTCATGCCGTTTTTTTTGCCATCGCGGTACACGCCCGCACCTACCATGCGTCAGGGACGAATAACCTTGTCCGCCAGGTCAAGACTCGTCACAATATCCAGCATATTGGATGTCTCCCCCACGGCCTTGGCTTCCAAAAGCCCGTAATGTCCAAGGCAGGCCCCGCACACCAATATGGACACATTTTGCTGTGCGAGTTTTTGCAGCGAGTCCAGCGCCGGGCCGGGCCGGGCCGTCAGCTTGACACCGCCATTGACCAGCACCAGCCGCCAAAGGCGTGAACCAAGTTCTGGCAGTGTGGCCAAAAAATTTTCCATAAGTTTCGTACCCAGGGCATCGTCACCGCGGCCCAGGGTTTCGGTGGTTATGAGCACAAGGGTGCGCTGGTCCTGCTCGTGTTCTTTTTGTTTTTCAGACGCAGCCGCCACGCCGGTTGCAGCATCCCGAGCTGCGCTAATACGCCACTTTTGCGGTCCATCCGCAACGGCGCTCACGGCGTAGCCCCTGCTTTGAAGAAAGCGTTGCACGTTTTCCAAAGCTGGTTCGTTATCAACAAGAACTTCCAGTAATTCCATGCCATTGTCCACCGCAGACCGGCAACGTATGACAGGTTGCGGGCAGGCAAGTCCTAGGCAATTAATAAGTTCCATAATATCAGCCTCTTTTGTAATAAGTGATTTTATTTACTTTTCCTGCTGTTAAGCGTAATTATAATAGTGCCGATAGGCAAGTAAACCAAGGCAGGTAACTATGGGCATTTTGCTGCAACTCATCATCTTGTGCAGCCTCGGCGGTCTCGCTATAACGAGTGATATCCGGGGCATACAATGGGCGCTGCTGGCTGTGGCGGCTTTGTGCGCGCTGGCTGACGCAGCCGTCTGGCTGGGCCACAAGAACAAAATCAAAACGCTGCGTGAGCGCAGTGATGCCCTTTTTGCTGAAGGCAGCCCCGCGCGTCAGGGCGATGAAGTACAGCGGGCAGAATACTGCTTTACCCATCTGCGTGACGCGCAAAACAGCATGGCTGACAAAGCTGCTGATCTTGTAGATTTGAGCGCCAAGCTGGAAAGCATACAGGCAAAGCTTGCAGTGGTAGAAGATGAAAAGAAAGCCCTGCACAGCAAGTCTGAACGCGGGGCTATGGTTTTGCACAAGGCGCACACCGTCTGCAATAATCTGTCTGCAGAGGTGCGCGATCTGGCAACCCTGGTGGGCGAGGTCAACAGGGGCGTTGAAGTGCAGCGCGACCACCTCACCGACACCAGCGGCGCTATGGAAAAAGTTTCTCAGGCCGCTCTTGAGTCCTCTGCCAGGGTGCACGAACTCTCCGAGAGTGCCCAGACCTCCAGCGCCAACGCCGCCACTGGCGAACGGGAAGTTGAAGGGGCCCTTTCTTCCATTGAAAGGCTCAAAGACATCATTGTTCAGCTCAAAGAGGCAATGGCCGGGCTCGGCACCAAGGCCAGCAACATCGGGCAGGTCATGTCGGTAATCAATGAGGTGGCCGACCAGACAAATTTGCTGGCGCTCAATGCCGCCATTGAGGCTGCCCGCGCGGGCGAAGCCGGACGTGGTTTTGCCGTGGTTGCCGACGAGGTGCGCAAACTGGCCGAAAAAACTATGGGTGCCACCAAGGAAGTGGAAGAGGCCGTGCACGCCATTCAGGAAGAAACGCGCCGCAACGTGCTCACCGTGGACAGGGCCGCCCAACTGAGCGTGGACGGTGCCGCACAGGCCACGCGTGCGGGCAGCGTCATGCACGACATTCTCCAGTCAATGAATGAAACTGCCACACATCTTCAGATGGAGGCCAGAGGCGCTGAAGAACAGTCACAGCAAAGCATTGGCACCAACGGCGCTCTTGATGAAATCCGCAGGGTGGCTGAACAGACCGCCAGCAATATGGAAACCTTCACTGCCGCCCTGCTCAGCTTCCAGAGCGGTATGGAAGAGCTGGACATGATCGTCAATGCGCTGGTTTCCGGCGATTACGAGCAGGCTACCTCCGACAAGTTTGTGCAGTGGACGCCCAAGCTCGACCTGCATGTGACAATGGTCGACAAGCAGCACAGGCTGCTGGTTGACTACATCAACGAGCTGTATACGGCCATGACCCACAACCGTACCTCGGAAGAACTGCAGTCCATCCTGCATAAGTTGCGCGACTACACAGCCACGCACTTTGCCGATGAAGAAAAAATGTTCACTGCCACAGCCTATTTGGGCGCTGCCGAGCACATAAAAATCCACAGAAAGTTTGTGGCCAAACTGGACGAGGTTGAATCGCAGCTCAAGTCCGGCACAGCCACTGTGAGCATGGATATGCTGGCCTTTCTCAAGGATTGGCTTGTGCAGCATATCATGGGCACTGACCCCACCTATGTTCCCTATCTCAAAAATGAAGATATGGACCACGGGCACGCTCAAAGCCGTTAGCGCATTTTTGCGCGAAGCGCTTTGTGTGCAGGAGATTTTGTGGGGGAGGGGGAGCCTCCAGAATCGGAGCAGTGCCCGCTGAGCCTGCGCGCCATTTTGCAGGCAGCGTCACGGCAACCCCTGTGGCGCAGTGACGGCAACTTTACGAAAAATTGAGTAAAAAATGACAAAGGGCGGAACGTCAATGACGTTCCGCCCTTTGCGTGTTGGCAAAATCAACACGACCGGGAATCAAGAGCAGGACGCGGCTTTGCCGCGCCGCCACTAGTTGCCGCACATACCCAAAAAATAGTTGTGCAGGCGAGTATCCGGCGTCAGTTCCGGGTGAAAGGACGTGGCCAGAATATTGTTCTGGCGTACGGCCACGGCCTGTCCCTTTACTTCGGCCAGCACCTTGACCTCCGGCCCCATGCTGATGATCACGGGCGCGCGAATGAACACTGCCGGGACAGGCTCCGCACTGACTTCAGGTATGCTCAAGTCAGTCTCAAAGCTGTCCACCTGGCGGCCAAAGGCATTGCGCCGCACAGTGGCATCCAGCACGCCAAGACGCGGCTGGTCAGAGTTTTCAATGGTGCGGCACAGCAAAATAAGCCCCGCACAGCTGCCATAGACGGGCATGCCCTGCTGTATGCGTTCGCGCAGGGGTTCAAGCATATGCCACTCGTTGAGCAGTTTGCCCATTGTGGTGCTTTCGCCCCCGGGAATGATCATGGCGTCGATGCCGTCCATATCCTTGAGCTGGCGCACTTCGCGAGCCGCCACGCCCAGGCTGGACACGGCGGCTACATGCTCACGAAAGGCTCCCTGAAGAGCCAGAACGCCTACGCAACGTGCGGCCATCTTACCAGCCCCGCTCCTGCATACGCTCACCAGAAGGAATGGTGGAAATTTCAATGCCCACCATAGGTTCGCCCAGATCACGGGAGATTTCGGCCAGCATGGCGAAATCCTTGTAATTGGTCACGGCCTGCACAATGGCTTTGGCGCGCTTGGCGGGGTCGCCAGACTTGAAGATGCCCGAACCCACAAAAACGCCGTCGCAACCAAGATGCATCATCAGGGCGGCGTCAGCCGGGGTGGCAATGCCCCCTGCGGCAAAGTTGACCACGGGCAGGCGGCCTTCTTTGCGCACGAGCAGGCACACTTCAAGGGGCGCGCCGATTTCTTTGGCAAAATTGGCCACTTCAGCTTCGGGCATGCCGCAAAGCACGCGCACTTCGTTCATGACCTGACGGCAATGACGCACGGCTTCAACCACGTTGCCGGTGCCGGGCTCGCCCTTGGTGCGAATCATGGCCGCGCCTTCGGCAATGCGGCGCAGGGCTTCGCCCAAATTGCGGCAACCGCAGACAAAGGGCACGGTAAAGTCGCGCTTGTCGATATGATACCTGTCGTCAGCAGGTGTAAGAACTTCGCTTTCGTCAATATAGTCTACACCCATAGACTCAAGAATACGGGCTTCAACAAAATGGCCGATGCGTGCCTTGGCCATAACGGGAATAGTCGCCACTTCCATGATTTTTTTGACGATCGTGGGATCAGCCATGCGGGCCACGCCACCAGCGGCACGAATGTCCGCAGGTACGCGTTCCAGCGCCATGACCGCGCAGGCCCCGGCTTCTTCAGCAATTTTGGCTTGCTCGGGAGTTGTGACGTCCATTATCACGCCGCCTTTCAACATTTCCGCAAGGCCTGTCTTCAGGCGGATGGTGCCCTGTTCCATATTTCTACTCCTTCTGAGCCGGGTCCGCCGGCGAGGTGTTGGCAGCCGACCGCTCACGCTGCGGCGTTGCTGGGGTACTTTATATGCGATAAAAGCGCGTCTGACAATCGGTGGATACCGCCTCGGAGATAAACTCGCAAGACATACTCCCCCCACCACAGGTTTGCCCCTCCTGTGCGCTGTATTTGCTCCGAGCACGAAACAGCAAAATGGCATCTTGGAGCCTGATGCCGCTCCCTCATACTGCCCCCTGATGCCGCATCCTTATACTGCGCCCGATGCTGTTCTGGAACCGCACCCCGACATTGTAACCTGGCGTTGCGCCCTGCCCAAAGCTGTTTGGAGCTTCAGGCCGCGCGCCTCAAGGGCAACGGCTTTAAATCCATCATATCATACCGATTTCATGACGTTTGTCATTAAATCAGCCTTGCAGCGCCGGCCCCTTGCCGTCCGCCGCTCATGTCTTCTTTTATCGGGCGAGACAACACATATGCCC
>JAQVZK010000161.1 GCA_028708195.1 Desulfovibrio sp. | reverse complement strand
GATCCACTTCAGCCGGATCCGGCCAGACGCGCAGCACGCCAATGTGGCCCGCCACAACTTGCGTTATGGTGGGCCACAGTTTCAGGTGGTACAGGTTTTTTCGTCAATGACAGGCTGCCATTCCTTGGCGCTGTCCACTCCTCCCAACACCTGCGGTCCCATGTCTGACAAAAAAACTCTGGCTGGCCATCTGGCGGCTTTACTCTGCATTCTTGTGTGGGGCACTACTTTTATCTCCACCAAGGTGCTGCTGCGCGATTTCAGCCCCATTGAGATTCTTTTTTTCCGCTTTATTCTGGGCTTTGCCGCTTTGTGGCTCGCTTGCCCCAAAATGCTGCGCCTTACGGAAAAGAAGCAGGAGTGGCTGTTTGCCGGAGCCGGGCTTGCCGGTGTGACGTTGTATTTTTTGTTGGAAAATATCGCCCTCACGCAAACGTTTGCATCCAATGTGGGGGTCATTGTGGGGGTGTCGCCGTTTTTTACGGCCTTGCTGTCACTCTGGCTCTTGCAGGCCGAAAAGCCGGGGTTGAACTTTTTCTTGGGTTTTGCGGCAGCCATTGTGGGCATTGGTCTTATAAGCTTTAGCGGCAGCACCGAATTGCAGCTCAACCCTGTGGGCGACCTGCTGGCAGTGCTGGCCGGGCTTGCCTGGTCTTTTTACTCCATACTGACGCGCAAAATACTGGCCTTCGGCTATAACAGCCTTCAGGTGACGCGCCGTTGCTTTTTTTATGGCCTGCTTTTTATGCTGCCCTGCCTGCCGCTAATGGATTTTCATTGGGGCCTGGACCGTTTTGGCGTTTTTGTAAACTGGAGCAATATTATTTTTCTGGGGCTTGGCGCATCGGCCATGTGCTTTGTGGCCTGGACATTCGCCATCAAGCGTCTGGGGGCCGTGCAAAGCAGCGTGTATATTTATCTTGTGCCCGTGGTGACTGTTATTACTGCCGCCCTGATACTGCGCGAAAAAATTACCTGGATGGCAGCACTGGGCACCGCGCTGACCCTGGCAGGACTGATTTTGTCTGAAATGCGGCAGTTCAGGGTGAGAAAAAAGGCCGAATCGCTGCGCCAGCAAGGTTAAGTGAAGTTTATTAGAGAGTATTTTTGTGTGTTGGAATGCTTTGTGGTCGAGAGGCTTTTTGAAAACTTTTCACCTCGCGTCGCCCACGCTCCACGTGTAAGGAATAGAGCCATCATCCACTGGCAGGCGCTCCCCCTCTGTCGGGTCGTGGGGAATATCCGCGCAATTGCAGATCAGCGCCGGGCTGTCGCCCATGGCCGCAAAGCCATACCACACGCCTGTGGGAATGCGCAGCAGGGCGTAATTATCCGGCCTGCCAAGGGCCAGTTCGCACAAAACTCCCCTCGTGGGGGAATTTTCCCTGTCGTCATAGAGCACGATGCGCAGCAGCCCGGAGGGAACGGCAAAATGTTGCACCTGACGGCAGTGACGCTTCCACGCCTTGACGTGACCGGGCAGAACTTCAGAAAAATATATTTCACCGAAGCACTGGCGAAAATCGGGCAGCAGGGGGGAATCGGGGCGCAACATGTGCATCACGGGCCCCCCCGGTGTGGGGATTACGGCCAGAGGTTGCAGCAGTGCGCCTTCAATACCCACATCGCCTACATTTGGCACGGTAGTTTTTGCGGCGGCCATTACTTTACCCACACCTGCCCGCGCTGTTCGGCGGCGTTCACGTAGGCAGCGATCTGGCCCAGCGTGAAGTCCAGCATGTTCTGCGGTTTTTTGCCGCCTTCACCTTGATAGAAGCAATGGTACCACTCTGCGGTGTAGCGGATGGTTTCTTCAAAATTGAGGGTGGCCTTCCAGCCCAGATGGGCCAGGGCCTTGTCGCAACAAAGCTTGAGCAGGGTGCATTCCTTCATGCCAGCCTGTCCGGCCTTGTCCATCTCGCTGTTGAATCCGGGCCAATGCACGGCCAGCGCGTCCACCACTTCTGCCACGGTGTTGTTGACATCCGCCGCGGGGCCGAAGTTGTATGCCTGACTACGCAGGTCAAAGGGGGTGTTCTGGCCCAACAGAAGGCGCGCACCCAGCCACAAATAGCCCGAAAGGGGTTCCAGCACCAATTGCCAGGGGCGGGTGGCCCAGGGGCTGCGTATCTGCACCGGCTGGTTTGCGGCCCAGGCGCGGGCGCAGTCAGGCACGATGCGGTCAAGGGCCCAGTCGCCGCCGCCGATGACGTTGCCAGCGCGCACAGTGGCGCAGGCCGGGCCGTCTTTGAAGAAACTTTCAAAGTAGGAATGCGCGATGATTTCGGCGCAGCTTTTGGAAGCGGAGTAGGGGTCGTGCCCGCCGAGGTGATCGGTTTCGCGGTAGCCCCAGACCCATTCGTCGTTGCGGTAGCATTTGTCTGAAGTAATCATGACCACAGCGCCCACGTCGGGGCAGGCGCGCACGGCCTCAAGCATGTTGAGCGTGCCCATCATGTTGGATTCAAACGTGAGCGCAGGATCGTCATAGGATTTGCGCACCAGAGCCTGGGCAGCAAGGTGAAAGACCGCATCCGGACGGAACTGACGCACGGCGCGCACAAGGGCATCGCGGTCGCGTATGTCGCCACGCAGGTCGGCCTCAAGGTGAGCGCCCAGGTTCATTGCGCCGTAGTGTGAGGGTTCGGTGGGCACATCGTCAGAAAAGCCGCCCACAACTGCGCCCATCTGGCTCAGCCATGCTGCCAGCCAGGAGCCTTTGAAGCCTGTGTGCCCGGTCACGAAGACCCGGCGTCCTTTATATGCGTTGGCAAACATTGTTTGCTCCTTCAGAAAAGGTTGCAGCGCGGCAAAACGGCTACCGGCGCGATGGTGCACCGTTGCGTTCTGCCGCGCGTAACGTCAGGGTGCGGGTTTAAACCCAGAAGGCGCGTCCAGCATCCCAAAGTTCGTTGAGCTTTATGGAGTCGCGCAAGGTGTCCATGCACTGCCACTGGCCGGGATGCGGATACATTGAAAGCTGTCCTTCAGCCGCAAGCCTTTGCAGAGGTTCTTTTTCCAGATCGCAGCCTTCATCTTCAGTAAGATAGTCAAGAAACTCGCGTTTAAAGACAAAGAAGCCGCAGTTGATGTATTCGTCCAGTACGGGCTTTTCCTCCCAGGAGAGAATCTTGCCCTGGTCGTCGGTACGTACTGTACCAAAACGCGAGGGCATGCGCACCCCCGTAAAGGTGCCGATGCTGCCAGACTGCTTGTGAAACGCAATAAGCTTGTTCAGGTCGATATCAGCCACGCCATCACCATAGGTGACCATGAAACTGTCTGTGTCAATGTACTTGGCCACACGTTTGAGGCGCCCCCCCTTGAGGGTGTCCTCTCCCGTATCGCACAGCGTGACACGCCAGTCTTCGATGTGGCTGGGGTAGGTGGTGATGTCTCCGTTTTTAAGATCCACGGTAAAATCCGTGTTGCGGATATTGTAGTCATGAAAATACTGCTTTATGACCTGGCCTTTGTAGCCCAGGGGGAGCACAAAGTCCTTAAAGCCGAAGCGGGCATAAATGGACATGATGTGCCACAGCACGGGCCGTCCACCGATCTCGACCATAGGCTTGGGTTTGACCGAGGTTTCCTCGCGCAAGCGCGTGCCCTTGCCGCCACACATAATAATGACTTTCATGTAAATGCCTCCTGACGCGGCACCTCAGGCCCAATGCCGTGCGCTGCGCGTGGCAAATGTGTAGCAGAAGGCCGTGAGGAAAAAAAGCCCTGTGGCGTACAAGGCCCCCTTTGCATTAACAGACGCAAAGGGCTATAAGAAGACTGAGGCGCTCCTGAGCTACCGCTGGCGCAGTTTGGAGCGTACTTGAGGCAGTTTTATTTGAAGCTGCTCAGGATAATTGCGTGTGATCGCGTCCGCATAGAAGCGGTAAGCGCTGTTTGCCAGGGCTGTCAGGCATCAAGCGATAAATTAAAAACGTTAAGCATATGAGTTCTTAACGCTGTAATGCCATAGACTTTCCAAGGGGAATGTATGAAATTGTCTCGCCGTTCTTTTGGCTATTTTTCACTTCTGCTGATACTGGCGGCCCTGGTGGCAGCCTGCGTGTCTTCTGGGCCGCAAAAAGCGCTCAATGGTTTGGCTGAGGCCCTGAAAAAAAATGACAGCGCCGCCTTTGTGGCTGGCATTGACATCAAGAGTTTTGCCAACAACGACATAAAGAATCTGACCAGAGAAGAAGCCCCCTTGGGGCTTTTGGACAGCCTTGGCCGCTCCCTGGGCATCGGTGGCATGGATGAACTTTTGGGAAGCATTGTGGATATGGAAGCACGGGTGCACAGTCACTTCACACGTGGCGTCAGCACGGGCGAATTGATGGCCCAGTGCCGCCAGGCTGAAACTCCCAACTGCCCCTGGGTGCCGGAAAGCCTGAACAATGCAAAGGTTACTGAAATCGGCACCGACGCAGCCGTGGCTCAGGTAACCACCCCGGCCCGCATGACGAGCTGGCTTGCCCTGCGCAAGGCTGACGGCAAGTGGCGGGTAGTGGGGCAGGCAGTTATGGAAAGTACCGCCCGCCAGTATGCTACCGAAAAGAGCGCTCCTGCGGCACCGGCTGCCCCTGGCAAAGCTAAGCCGCAGCCCGCGCCTGGTGAACCAAAGCCGCAGCCTGCACCAGAAAAATCCGCTCCTGGGCAGGATACCATGGCTGGTGATAATCAGGGTGTGACGAAAATTTAAGTGAGTGTGTCTTGCAGTGTTATCGCGCGTGAAGAGCGTTTTTAACGCGCAAATATGGATTGTAAGAACGCCCGCATGGTTAAACATGTGGGCGTTCTTGTTATCATTCGGGCGCTCTTGTTATCACTTCAAAGCAAAAAGTGTCTGATTATTGTTGCTTGGGTAGTCTTGAGGTGCGCGTAGCGCGGGGGAAATGCTGCAGTCGCTTGTGCGTGGGGTGTTTGTGCCCTGCGCGCCGCGCAATAGCATCCACAGGTTGAGCTTCGAGCAGAGGAAGACAACCGCATGGCATCCGCACATGGGCTTTGATTGGAAAAAGGGGTGTCCGCAAGCAAAAAATTCGTCGCTACGGGGCAGGAATGGCAATATAATCCGCTGAAACAACGATATAAGTTTTGGGGGAGGGGGTGTGGGGGAGGAGCCCCTTTTTCAAAAGGGTTCCTCCCCCACAAAATGAAAAAGTTCAGAACCGTCTATGCGGGTGTGTACTGCTCAGTTAAGGCTGTAGGGAATTTCTTCCACAATATTGGTGGCACCGTGCAGCAGGCGCATTTCAAGTTCTTCCAGCAGCGCCTTGCATCCTTCACCTGTTTTGGCGGTAATGGGCAGGGCGTAGGGAAAAGTATCAGCCAGTTCTGCCCGTGCGGGTGCTGCCAACTGGTCCCATTTGTTGAGAATGAGCAGGCGCGGTACGCGGTCAAGCTCCATTTCGGCCAATATGGTTTCAACGGCGCTGATCTGCTGTAAGAGGTCGGGATGCGAGGCATCGGCCACGTGCAGGAGCAATTCGGCGGCTTCAAGCTCTTCAAGGGTGGCGCGAAAGGCGTCCATGAGTTCTTTGGGCAGGTTGCGGATAAAGCCCACGGTGTCTGCCAGAATAAGCTCTTTTTCGGCAGGAAAGCGCAGCCGCCGCGTGGTGGGGTCAAGTGTGGCAAAAAGCTTGTTTTCCGCCAGCACTTCGGAGCGGGTGAGCGTATTGAGCAGTGTGGACTTGCCCGCGTTGGTGTAGCCCACAAGTGCCGCCAGGGGGATGCCCTGACGTGAGCGGCGGGCTCTGGTAAAGGAGCGCTGCTTGCGTAATTGTTCGA
>JAQVZK010000160.1 GCA_028708195.1 Desulfovibrio sp. | reverse complement strand
CTTCCCGGTCGTGGCCGGGCTTGCACACAAAGAACAGTGACGGCTTCCTTTTATATTCTTGTCAGGTTAGCACCGAGGCATAAATCACGCGCTCCCCAGGGAAGCGCATGAGGAATCTAAACAGATCCCTCTATCTTCGAAAGCAGGGCCCCGACGCGTTCATGCGCGTCAGCCTGCTCTTTCTGTGATTGCAACAAATCATCCGCCAGTCCAAGGGCCATAAAGGTCAGCAGAATATCCTTGGTCTGCCCACCGTGGAACCTCAGCTTCTGGTCAGCAAACCGTTCTTCTACAAGCCGCACGGCTTCATACACACGGTCCATATCGGCACCGGGCTTGAAAGCTATGCTCAAGCCAAGAACGGTAAGGTTTATAGCATCCTGATTCACAAAAACCTACTCTACGCTGTCGTGCTCCTGAATGTTGCGCAGCACGGCATCAATGCGCGCAAGCGCCTGAGCACGCAGCTGTTCTTCATTCTCGAGAGCCTCACGCAGCCTGTGGTTTTCAGCTTCCAGAGCAGCTTTTTCCGCCCCCATAGCGGCAGACTCGGCGCTTATGCGCACGTTCTCCGCCTTAAGGCGGTCAAGCCTGGCCAATAAAGCTTCAACTTGTGTTTCAAGCTGTTCCAGAAGTTCCATGCTCAATAGATAGCATCGCACCAGAGCCTTGGCAAGAATGGAAGCGGCAAAACATAAAATATAACCGCGCCGTTCAGTGCCTGGCGGCGCGGTTATATTTTATGGTCTTAATGGCTGATTTTCGGCATTTCAGGCAGTATTGCAGCACACTTATCTGCCTAAACTTCAGGCGAAAACACAGCACACGAATCAAACGCGCCTTGTCTTGTGGGCCGGAGCACCTGCTGCGCTACAGCGCTTGCCACTGCAGGCAGAGTGTCATTTCTTCCGGCGCGGCAGGTTTTTCTGTTTTTCTCTGGCAATACCAAGTTCACCAGCAGGCACGTCCATCGTAATCACCGACCCGGCCCCCACAAGGGCATCGTCGCCCACACTCACCGGGGCCACCAGCGCGGTGTTGCTGCCGATGAACGTACGCTCCCCTATCTTTGTGACAAACTTGTTTTTACCGTCATAATTGCAGGTTATGGTGCCTGCCCCAATATTGCTGCCAGCGCCAATGTCGGCGTCGCCAAGGTAGGTCAGGTGATTGGCCTTGGCACCCTGCCCCAGGCGTGCCTTTTTCAGCTCGACAAAATTGCCCACATGTGACTGGGCCTCAAGCACAGCGCCGGGGCGCAGCCTGGCATACGGCCCCACCAGGGCCTCTTCGCCCACCTGCGCGCCCTCAAGATGCGAGAAAGAGCGAATCTGCGCGCCACTGCTGACAACGCTGTCGCGCAGCACACAATGCGAGGCCACCGAAGCACCGCGCAGAATGAGCGAGCGCCCATAAATTTCGCACGGGCCTGTGAGCTCCACGCCGGGGCGCACCTCAGCCAGAGGCCCCACCCGCACGCTGTCCGCCGCGTGAATAATGACGCCAGAAGCCAGCAGGTCGCGCACACGGCGCGCGCGCAGTGTTTCTTCCATACGTTCCAGTTCCACCGGGGAGTTCACGCCCATGAGACCGTCGTCACGCCCGCAGCGTACGCCAAGAACCTTGTATTTTCCCGCCACGGCCAAACCGATGAGGTCGGTGATATAATATTCACCGCTCTTGTTGGCATTGCCAATATGGGGAAGCAGGCTTTCCATCACATCAAGCGCGCAGTAGTACATGCCCGCGTTAACTTCGCCGGTGGGCGGCCCATAGAGCCCCGGATCATAATCCTTGGCCTCCACAATGGCGCGCACGTCATCTCCCTGCCTGACCACCCGGCCGTAGGCTCCGGGATTGTCCAGATCAATGGTGGCAAAAGCCAGATCGGCCCCCACGGCCTCGGACAAAAATTGCCGCACAAGAGACTCGGAAAGCAGGGGCGCATCACCATTGACGACCAGAAGGTGGGTGCAGCCAGCCTTGGTGAGCGCGGGCAAAGCCTGTATGAGCGCGTGCCCGGTGCCAAGCTGCTGCTCCTGAAAAACATGCGGCATATGGGGAAAGGCTGCCTGTACCATATCAGCCCGGTGCCCGGTCACAATCCACACATCTTCAGCAAAAACGGGGCGCAAGGCCTCAATAACACAGGCCAGCATAGGTTCGCCCAGCATGGTCTGCAAAACTTTGGGCTTGTCGGAATGCATGCGGGTGCCCTTGCCCGCCGCCAGAATGAGAGCCGCGTTCTTCGGCATTACTGTCTCCTTATCTCCGCGCAAAAACGGAACAACTTCACGAAGTGCAATAGCCTCTTGCGTAAAAAACGGCAAGGCAAATGCATAAAGCCTCTCAACTGTCGAGGCCGTCAAACTGCTGCAAAATATCTGGAATTCCTGTAACCCGAAGATGCAGCGACAGGGCAAAAATCTGGTTATCAAGGTCCTCCGCACTGCTCTCCGCAAAATATGGATAACGGTTTACAAGCAGTTTTACAGCTTCCGTCGCAGCAGCGGTCAGATCATCGGGGATAAGCTTGGCAACCTTGATGACTCGTGCCGAATAATATCGCTGTATGCACCGCAGTTCAGCATCTCCGTCTTTTGAAATCCCCTGCAGCCGTTCCGACTCCTGAACTGCCCGGACAAACATATCCTGCATTTTAAGAGCGAGCGCCCTGCTGTATGTCAGATGGTTTGCAAGGTTGATGCAACCACTGGCCAGGGCCAGCCAGCCAGCCAGTTTTTCCGGCGGGTCTGTGAGGCGCGACGATTCAAGCATGCCTGCCACATGGTTACGCAGGGAAACCTCATGCAGCAGCATATGCTGCCTGTTGGCGGATGCGCTTGTTTGGTGCCTGCGGTAGATGGCCAACCCTTCGGCGGCCAGCCCAGCACGGCACCCTGTACTGAAACAGCGCAGCCAGTATTCGTAATCCTCACATCCTGTAAGCGAGGTGTTGAACAGGCCTGCCTGCCGCACTGTTTTTTCACGCAGCATAAAACAGTGTATGGGAGCGATATTATAGCAACATATATGGATATTCCAATGTCCACGCACAAGAGGCCACAGGCGGTTGCCCCCACTGCTGCCAGGCACGTGGTAGTCAAAACAGCGGCACAGTGACATGTCGAGATGGGGATGCTCTGCAAACATAGCAAGGTGGGCGGACAGAACGCCCTCCATCAGCACGTCATCGGCATCCAGAAAAACGACGTAATCACCGCGCGCCTTTTGTATGCCGGTATTACGCGCCGTTGACACCCCGCTCTTTTCTTGCCGGATGTAAACAATATCACGCTTCATTTCACGGGCAACGTCCTGCGTATTGTCCGTCGAGCCGTCGTCCACCACAATGACTTCCACATCAATATTGCCCGCCCTTTGGCGCAAAACGCTGTGCACGGCTTCGGGCAGAAACCGGGCATAGTTGTGGGTAGGGACGATGACAGAAACCAGCGGCGGAGATGACATGGCACATCCTGTGGCATAAGGGTGGGAGCCTGCGCACCGGCGGAGGCCCGAAAAAGCCGCCGCCGGTGCGCTAAAAATCTCTGGGCAGACGGGGTTTCAAAAAGAAACCCTAATCCTGCCAGATAAAGGTAAAGACCTGTTCGACGTCGGGATGCAGGGTCAGATGCACGGGGCAGGAGTAGGCGCAGCGCTCTATGCTGGTCTTTTCTTTTTGAGAGTAAGGCCGCGCTGGCATTTTAAACACAACCTCTATCTTGCCGATGCGGCGCGGGTCAGCGCTCATGGTCTTGGTGATTTCCACTTCAGCGCCCGTCACATCCACACCGTGATTATTGCCATATATGGCAATAATGGTCATGGCGCAGGTGCCAAGAGCCGTGGCGCAAAGGTCAGTGGGCGAAAAGGATTCGCCCTTGCCCTGATTGTCGCTGGGGGCATCGGTAATAATCTTGGTGCCACTCTGGTTATGCACGCATTCCATGCGCAGATCACCAAGGTATCTGGCGCTCACAGTAGCCATACGACCTCCTCGTTCCGCACGCGGCGTAGGCCAACAAGCGAACCAGCCTGTGAGCGCGACGGATGGATTTGATGTTAAAAAACCTGATGCTCTCGCAGGATGTTGCAGGCAATAAGAAGCAGCGTCAAGCCTCCCACAAGCTCGGCCCAGCCGTTGAGCGCGCAAAAATTGGCCAAAGTCTTGCCCAAAAACACGCCGCCAGCCGTGATGACCGCGCAGATGATGCCAATGAGGGCAGCCTCACCCCAGATGGGGGTGCCCAAAAGGGCAAGTGAAAGGCCCACCGCCAGGGCGTCGATACTGGTGGCGACGCTCAGCACCAAAAGATTGCCTCCGGCCGTGGGGTCCACAGTGGGGCAGGCACAGGATTCACTCTGCTTGAGGACGCGCAAGCCTGACAATACCATTTTCCCGCCTATCCAGCCCAGGAGGACAAAGGCGATCCAGTGATCCCAGGCCTCCATATACTCCCGCACAGACAAGCCCAGGTACCAGCCAATAACAGGCATGGCGAACTGAAAAAAGCCAAAGGCGGCTGAAAGGCGCACATAGTGGCGTGGTTTCGGCTTTTGCAAAGCACACCCGGAAGCCACGGCAACGGCAAAGGCGTCCATAGACAGGGCAACGGCCAGCAGAAAAACGGCAAAAAACGTCATGCGAGGTCTCGTGCGCAGACAGGCCGCGCATTTTGTTGGTTGATGGTTTAACAGTGCCCAGGCACTATAGGGCATGCCCCCCCGCCGGACAAGTCAGCATTTGCTGCAAGACAAAATTGGCATACCTGAAAGCTGGCATCTATAAAATTGCCCCCATACACGGCCACCCCAGCGCGTATCCTGAAGCGTACGGGCACCATTTCACCGGCCGGCAGGGCATGTGAAAGTATTGCTACAGCGCGCTTCACAGGCTACAAGACGGCATGCAAAACATACCGCTGGAACTTTTTTACTGGCAATGGGCCTCTCACATCCTGAGTATCGGCATGAGCGCCGCCGCGGCCCTGCCCATCATCATCGCCCTGACCCTGCTGGCCGGAAGGCGCGGCAATGCCCGCCTGTGCATTATGGGAACACAGCGCCTCACGCGCCTTGCCCTCGGGCTCGGCCTGCTCGGCCCTGTGCTGACAGCCGCCGACCTCGTGGGCACGCTCATCAGCCTGGGCGGCTCTGGCCGCCTCAACGGCATCACCCTGTGGGACGATGCGGTGCTGCCCTACACCACCACGGTACTGGCCTGGATTGGCGGCCTGTGCTGCCTGTGGATTGTGACCTATATGGACAAAAACTCTCCCCTGACCGCCGGACTGCACGACGAAGACCTTGCAGCCAACAAGAAGGGCAAGGGGCACTCTTCCCGCAGGGGACGCCGTAACCCTGCCCCCATTGAAGGGTCCGGCACGCATGACCAGTTGGACAGCGCAGCCATGCGCGGCAGAATGTCCCTGTACCTGCTGGCTGGCGTTTGTTTTTTTGCGGCGCACGCCCTGCCCAACTGGTCCTTTTCCGGACCGCCGCAGGGTATGGAATGGGGGCGCATGGTCACTGCCGTACTGGGCACAGCCATGCACAACTACTTTACCTGTTTTGCCCCGGCGGGCGCGCTGGCGCTGCTGTCGCTGACCGTCTTTCACACGGGGCGCGCAGGTTCTGCCGCCGCAAAAGCGAACAGCTTTCCCCCCACGGCAGACCTTGACAAAGCCATCCGCTGGTGCGCGCTGTGGGCGCTGATTGGTTACATACCCCGCTGCATTGACCGCTGGGGGCTGTTCATTGGTTTTTCGTTCAGCGGGCAGGCCCTGCCCG
>JAQVZK010000159.1 GCA_028708195.1 Desulfovibrio sp. | reverse complement strand
CCACCTGTGATCAAAGTCTTCACCGGGGAGGGTGGGCTGCACCGCATTAAGATATCTGTCCAGTAAAACAGAACCTGAAGCGGTGCTCAACTGGGCAGACACGTTCATATTATTCACACTGACGGTACCAATATTACGAGCCAGAACGCGCGTCACCAAAAGCAGCGTGTGACCGTCTGAAATGAGACCCGCACTGGCAGAGCAGGACTGAAGAGGAAAAATCTCTTTCATACGGCGTTCTGTCTGTGTGTTTTTATCCAATATCGTTTGGCGCTGCGCATTCATGCGCTCCACCTGAGCCTCGCGGAACTGACGCACAAGTTCAGGCCCGTTTACCAAACTACGAACGCGCCACCCTTCAGGCGTCATATCCATACGAAAAATAAGCTGAAAATTTTTATCAAGAAGTGGATGGCGTACCTTGGCAGACAAAAGGGCGGTGCCCTCGCTCGATGTTTGCAAGCTCATGGTGTTGACAATCTGAGCGATAAAATCTTGCGGCAACGCATACAGCGGGGTTCTTAACCTTGTTTTCAGATCAATTTCATCCTTGAGGGGTTCCTGCTTGGTACGGATCTGCTTGAGCAAAGAAATCTGTACCATATCGCGAAGTTGACGCTCCTGGTCTGGCCCCGCTTTGAGGAAGGGGTAACTCTGCGCCATACTTTGGGCCAAAATTGTGGAAAACGTATTGAAATCCACGAGTTCGGCAATATTTTCAGTGTCGGCTGTTTTTAAAGCGTCACGCAAGGTTTCATAGGCATACTGGCTTGACTGGCGGTACTGAAAATAGCGCCAACCGCTCACCCCCATAACAGTCACAATAATGACAAGAACAACCGCCACCAGTACGAGTGTGTTTTTTTTTGCAAAAGTTACAATGGCAGGAAGAAAGGGGAGGTTCATGGTGTACCCGTGGCAAGAACTTCTATGGAGAATTCAGGGAATTTTTTGAACCGCATTCCATTATCGGTTCATGGCTGCGCAAGCGTGCCCTCTTGATTTTGAGCGGCATGGGTGTGACCGGGCGTGCAGATTCCAAGTCAAGGCGCATGACACCCCAAGCCCCAAAGGGCAAGCGTAGCATGCGCGTACAACAACTTAACGGGCAGATACCATCCCAAAATTTCCGCGGTCCGGCAAGCGTACTTGCGCCGTAAAGTCTGCCAATCTTTGTATCCTTGAGCGCTCGCCAGACCTGCCACCAACTGTGTGCCGGACCGGGCCAGGGATTTTTGCTCCCCTGGATACGGTGCAGGGCATAGGCCAAAGAAGTACTGTTCCAAAAAGTAACTGCAAGGCCCCTTGAAGTGACACGCAAGGCTTCGTTCACAGCGGCGTCAATTCCATTTTTATCCACAGCGGTAAGGTGCAGTACCACGCTGTCAAAATAATCGTCATCAAAGGGCAGGTAATCGTCGGCGGCAGCCAATATTTCGGCACGTCCGCCCATAATATCGGCAGCTTGCAGCCGCAGTTCCGGGCGCAATTCTGTGGCGGTCAGATCAAAACCACATTCCCACAGCAGAGGAGAAAACAGCCCATGACCGCAGTTGATTTCCAGCAGTGTTTTTCCTCTGCGCGGCCAGACGGCCAAACACTGCTGCAATAAAATCTGCTGTTTGCTGAGGGATGAACATCCCTTGATTTTCCCGTTCCACCATTTCATGTGATCTGCCTCTTTTATGGCCCCCAGATATTTCTTACATCACTATTTTGCAAAGCAGTCAAAATGGCAAGAAAAAACTGTCACGTTATGACAGGCGTATGTGGAAAGCAGTTTACAGTATTTTTATCAAGAAAAACCACAAAAAGAGGCGGGGCTTATGATTGCATGCCTCGCCTCTTTTTGGCGTATCACCCTAATTTAACAAGCTGCGATGGCTTCAATTTCTACCTTGGCGCCCAAGGGAAGCGCGCTGACCTCAACGCAGGACCGCGCCGGGCAAGGTGCCGTGAAATACTGCTTGTAGACTTCATTGACGGAACCAAAAGTGGCAATGTCAGTAATGAACACGGTAACTTTAACAAGATTGTCAGCTGTAAGCCCTTGAGATTCAAGGAGGGCCAGAACGTTTTTGCAGGATTGAACAGCCTGGGTTGCAGCGTCGCCCTCTACCAACTTACCTGTGGCAGGATCAATGGGCACCTGGCCGGAGAGAAACATGAGGTTCCCTGTTTTAATAGCCTGGCTGTATGGGCCAACAGCTGCAGGTGCCTTATCAGTGCTAACGATGTGCTTGTTCATGTTTCGCTCCTTTATCGGCGGTACATGGGTAAGAGGTTGAAAATAAAATATATGTCATACGGCCACAAATCAGCCGTAAAACAGCAACATGGGTGCAAGATGTCTGTCCTTAAGCACAGGTCGGCCACATAGTCAAAAAGGCCAAGGCCCGCTTCAGAAAAAGACTTTGCCATAGTCTGCAGAAAAAAGACGAAAGTTCATGATCAACCCTGATCAATCCTGATGAATCCTGATTAACCCTTATAATCCCTAATCAACGCCAATCAATCCTTATCAGCCCGTGGCGGGGAAATCTCTTCGTGGCGGGTATGAAAAAAATTGGAAAGCAGCGCCCCAGAGATGTTTTGCCAAACGCTGTAAAGAGCGCCCGCAATGGCTGCCGATGGCGAAAAATGCGCCAGGGCCAGCGCCGTGGCAAGGCCCGAGTTTTTTGTGCCCACTGAAAGACAAAAGGCATGCCCTGTGCTTTTGTCAAAGCGCAAAATACGGGCAAAAAGGCTGCCTAGCCCAAGACCTGAAATATTGAGGCACACAACAGCCACCAAGATGTCGAGACCGGATTTCATGATATTTGCTGCGTTAATAGCCAGAATTCCGGCCACAACAAGGGTCACTGTCAGAGCTGAAAACAGGGGAAGAAAGGGCAGGGCTTTTTGGGTAAGTCCGCTATAAAAGCGGTGTGCCACAAGCCCCAACAAAACGGGAACAACAACTATTTTACTGATGGACAGCATCAAACCCCAGACATCCACAGGAACCCACACACCACCAATCAGCCAGGTGAGCAGGGGCATAAGAAAAAGCGAAAGAAAGGTTCCAACCGAGGTCAGGGTTACGGCATAAGGCACGTCACCCCTGGCAATGTAAGTCAGAACATTCGCCGCAGTGCCGCCGGGGGCAGCGCCAACAAGGATAAGCCCCATGGCCATGTCTGGCGGCAAGCTGCAGATATGGCACAGGGTGAAGGCCAGCACACTCATAAGCACAAACTGGGCTGCTATGCCCAGCAAAATACGCCCGGGCCTGGCCAGTACATGGCTGAAGTCACCCACCCGCAGGGTCATGCCCATGCCGAACATGATGAAGCCCAACAAGGTTGTGACATGCGGGGCCACCCACATAAAAAGCTCTGGCATCCAAAGAGCCAGAAGCGAGCAGGCAACAACCACTATGCCCATGTAGCGAGTGGTGGCGGCGCTGATTTTAGTTGCAAGGCGCAGCAAGACAATTTCCCCCGCCGGATGTGTTACCGATAATGTGGGCATACTGGCAGAGTGGCGTTGGATTGGCAATAGGCGTGACAAAAAGCTACTGCCAATAAGAGGTTGGAGGCAACTGGCCGCAGATGTCCCCGCAGGCGCACAGTAGGAACGTCACTTGAAAAAGCTTTGCCAAGCAGGTAGTCTACTATTTTAGAGCGCGCCCATTTGGCGCGCGTTTTCGCCCCGCATGTTGCGCAAGGCGAAAGCGTCACCAAATTTTGAGGAGCATCATGAGCAACGAACCGGACAAGATTATTTATTCAATGATCCGCGTGACCAAGCGCCACGGCCAGAAGGAAGTGCTGAAAGACATTTCCCTCTCCTATTTTTACGGGGCCAAAATTGGTGTGCTTGGGTTAAACGGCGCGGGTAAGTCCAGCCTGTTGAGGATTCTGGCTGGCGTGGACAAAGCCTTTGATGGCAAGACCGTTCTGGCCCCCGGCCATACCATTGGCTATCTGGAGCAGGAACCTCTTTCCAACGAAACGCGTACGGTGCGCGAGGTTGTTGAAGACGGCGTGAGCGAACTTACGGCCATTGCCCGTCAGTTTGAAGAAATCAATGCCAAATTCTCCGAGCCTATGGAACCGGATGAAATGGATGCGCTGATCACGCGACAGGCCGAAGTGCAAGAACTCATGGACGCCAAGAATATCTGGGATCTGGATTCCCGGCTTGAAATGGCGATGGATGCACTGCGCTGCCCCCCTGGCGACATGCCTGTGCCGCAGATTTCTGGTGGTGAACGCCGACGTGTGGCACTGTGCCGCCTCTTGCTGCAGAGCCCCGATATCCTCTTGCTGGACGAACCAACCAACCATCTTGATGCCGAATCCGTAGCATGGCTTGAGCGTTATCTTTCTACCTTTCCGGGCACCGTCATTGCTGTTACGCATGACCGCTATTTTCTTGATAATGTCGCGGGCTGGATTCTTGAACTGGACCGCGGGCGTGGCATCCCCTGGAAGGGCAACTACTCCTCCTGGCTTGAGCAGAAGCAGAAGCGTCTTGCCAACGAAGAAAAATCCGAAGCCGAACGACAGAAGACACTGCAGCGCGAACTTGAGTGGGTGCGTATGTCGCCCAAGGGGCGTCATGCCAAGGGCAAGGCTCGCCTCAACGCCTATGAGGCCATGCTTTCTCACGAAAGTGAAAAGCGGGCCCCGGACCTTGAAATTTATATTCCGCCGGGACCGCGGCTGGGCAAAAGCGTTGTTGAAATTGCTGGGCTCAGCAAGGCCGTAGGCGACCGCATGCTGATGGACAGCGCCAACGCGCTTATTCCACCTGGAGCCATTGTTGGCATTGTTGGCCCCAACGGGGCGGGCAAAACCACTCTTTTCAGGATGCTTGTGGGGCAGGAGCAGCCTGACTCCGGCACGCTCAAAATCGGTGAAACCGTACAGTTTGCCCACGTTGACCAAGGGCGCGAATCCCTCACGCCTGGTAAGACCGTGTACGAACTTATCAGCGACGGGGCGGAAACCATCAAGCTTGGCAACCGTGAAATCAATGCCCGCGCCTACTGCACCCGCTTCAACTTTCTCGGGGCCGACCAGCAGAAAAAAGCTGATGTGCTCTCCGGTGGTGAACGTAACCGGTTGCATTTGGCCCGCATGCTGAAATCAGGGGCCAACGTGCTGCTGCTTGACGAACCTACCAACGATATAGACGTCAACACCATGCGCGCCCTTGAAGACGCTTTGGACAACTTTGCCGGCTGCGTGCTGGTAATCAGCCATGACCGGTGGTTCCTCGACAGGGTAGCCACGCACATCATGGCTTTTGAAGACGATGCCAACGTCGTATTTATTGAAGGCAACTACTCGGACTACGATGAGGACCGTAAAAAAAGGCTCGGCAAGGATGCCGATACGCCTCACCGTCTCAAGTTCCGTAAACTGACACGATAAGCGCTGTCCCCCCGTGTCAGATGCTGCCGCGGGGGGACAAGTCCCTGGGAGGGCAGATGCGTACAGGAAAAACGTTACAGAACCGCATTGGCATCGGCAAAATATCCGATTGCGTCAGGGTTCTCTTACTGGTTTTGCTGGTAGCGCTCATGACCACCGACGGCGTGTGGGCGGCTGCAGAAAAACCTGTTGCCACTGCGCCAGCAAGTCCCGCTTCCGTCGTTCTTTCACCATCGGGTGGTCAGGTACAGGTTGAAGAAACCTTGCCTGTAATCATGAATGATGAATTGGGAATCATGAGTTTTGTCCTGCCTGGCGGGGCTGAAAACTTGCAAATAAGTGTGCCGGGCCACGTCATCGCCCGCTGGACT
>JAQVZK010000158.1 GCA_028708195.1 Desulfovibrio sp. | reverse complement strand
GAAAAAGCATCCCCTGCACGGCATGCGCTCTGTCGGGCCTGCCGCGCTGAAAGATTTTGACCTGCTGGGCGTGACGGACAGGGCTGACCTCGCCAGCCGTGACCCGCAGGAACTGTATGACGCCCTCTGCCGCCTCAAGGGGCAAAAGGTGGACATCTGCTGCCTGGATGTCCTGCACTGTGCTGTGGCCCAGGCCCGCGACCCGCACCTGCCCTCTGAACAGCGTGACTGGTTCTGGTGGTCACGCAGCCGTAAGGCATCCCCTGACGGCAAAAGCCCTGCCTCAGGAAAACCGCTGCCATGAAGGAAATGTCCCTGCTGCAAGACCCCGATGCCGTTGAAATCACCGGCACCATTGAGCGCGTGGTCTTTCACAACGAAGAAAACGGCTACACCGTCCTGCGTCTTATGCCCGCCAGCGTTAACAGTTCTGGCGGCGACGCTGGCCTGACCCGCCCGCGCGATTCTGTGGGCTGCGTGGGGCATATGGTCAATCCCCAGGCAGGGGTGCAGATGAAGCTTGCCGGGCGCTGGGTCAACAACGCCCGTTTTGGCCGCCAGATCGAGTTTAGCCACGCCGAAGAAATGATGCCCGCCACCAGCGAGGGCATCCGCCTTTATCTTGCCTCCGGCCTGATCAAGGGGGTTGGTGATGAAATGGCCTCACGCATCGTCAAGACCTTTGGTACCGACACCATCCGCGTGCTGGACGAAGAACCGGAATGCCTGCTCAAGGTGCGCGGGGTAGGCAAAAAAAGCCTCGACCGCATCCGTACCTCCTGGGCCGAACACCGGGGAATACGCGACCTGCTGCTCTTTTTGCAGCCCCACGGCATCACTCCGGCCTACGCGGTGCGCATCTACCGCGCCTACGGGGCCGATGCCCTGACCGTTGTGCGCGAAAACCCCTATCGCCTGGCAATGGATATTCACGGCATCGGCTTTGTCACCGCAGACGCGGCGGCGCGCAAGCTGGGCTTTGAGCACGACCATCCCCTGCGTATCCAGGCAGGCACCCTCTATGTGCTGCAAAAAGCCACGGACGACGGCAACGTCTACCTGCCCCAACCAGCCCTCATGCTGGCCGTTTGCGCGCAACTGGGCGTGGACGAAGGTCTTGTGAGCGACGCTTTGGCAAGCCTTGAGGCCGACGAGCGCATCGTGCGTGAAGATATGGATATGCCTGGCGCAGACGCCGACGGGGCAGCCTGCCAGTCAGAAACCGGCGTCTATTTGCGACGCTACTTCCACTATGAATCAAAAACCGCCTTTTACCTGCAACGATTGCTGAACTCGCCCAAGTCCATACGTTTTGAAAATGCCGACGCCACTGTGGACAAGGTGGTGGCCCAACTGGATATCGGCCTTGCCCCAGAACAGCTTGAAGCCGTGCGCATGGCCGCCCGCAGCAAGGTTATGGTGCTCACAGGCGGCCCCGGCACAGGCAAAACCACCATTATCAACGCCATCATCAAGCTCTTTGCCGAAGTGCGCGCCCGCATCCTTTTGGCGGCACCCACGGGCCGCGCCGCCAAACGCATGGCTGAGACCTCCAAGCGCGAGGCCAGCACCATCCACCGTTTGCTTGAGTACAGCCCCAAGGAAGACGGCTTTGCCCGCAATGAAGACAGCCCGCTGGCCTGCGGCCTGCTGGTGGTGGACGAAGCATCCATGATGGATACCATGCTCTTCTACCATCTGCTCAAGGCCGTGCCCCTGGGAGCAACCCTTGTGCTCGTGGGCGACGTGCACCAGTTGCCTTCCGTTGGCCCTGGCAACGTGCTGGCCGATGTCATCACCTCCAATGTGGTGCCGGTGGTGGAACTTACCGAAATTTTTCGCCAGTCGGCAGAAAGCGAGATCATCTGCAACGCCCACCTTATCAACAAGGGCGAAGTCCCCTCCCTTGAATCCAGCAAGGACCGCCTTTCAGATTTTTACTTTATCCATCAAAACGACCCCGAAAAGGCCGCCGACCTGATGGTGGACCTTGTGCGCAATCATATTCCACGCCGGTTTGGCTTTGACGCCATCAACGACATTCAGGTGCTCACCCCCATGCACAAGGGGGCCGTGGGCGCGGGACAAATGAACGCCCGCCTGCAAGAAGCCCTGAACCCCAACGGCCTCGAAGTGCGCCGCGGCGACCGCGCCTTTCGCCTGCACGACAAGGTCATGCAGATCCGCAATAATTACGACAAAGACGTGTTTAACGGCGATATGGGACGCATCAGCTTTCTCGATCTCACCGAGCGCACTTTAAGCATAACCTTTGACGATCGCGTTGTGCCCTACGAGTTTGACGAACTGGACGAAGTGGCCCCGGCCTACGCCATATCCATCCACAAGTCCCAGGGGTCGGAATACCCCGCGGTGGTCATTCCCATTATGATGCAGCACTATATGCTGCTGCAGCGCAACCTCATCTACACGGGCGCAACACGCGGCAAAAAACTGGTCATCCTGGTGGGCGAATCACGCGCGCTGCACATGGCCGTCAAAAACAACAAGACCCGCAAGCGCTATACCCGCCTGGCTGAACGCCTGCGCCCCTGCTAGACGGCAGTGGTACGAACAAAATTCGATTGAAATACTTTGTGGAGGAGGGAAGCTCCCGAAGCAGAAGCCGCTAATTATTTATAATTCAAAGATATTACAACGAGCACAAAAAGCGGCCCTTTTCATTCCGGTCGAGTAGATAAGGATACTCTCCCTTCATAAAAAAGGCCGCTTGGCGCAATAATCGTCAAAACCCGTAGTTAGAAACAGCTTTTAGGCTGATATAGCCATTTTCTCATCCGCCAGACTCAATCGCCAGGCCACAAGGTCTTCCACACTGCACAGAGGTATAGTATGGGCCACGGCAAAGGCCGCCACCTGTGGCAGGCGGGCCATGCTGCCGTCATCCATTGTCAGCTCGCACAGTACGCCGCAGGGCGCATGCCCGGCCATACGCATAAGGTCTACGGTAGCTTCCGTATGCCCGCGCCGTTCCAGCACCCCTCCGGGCCGTGCCCGCAAGGGGAACACATGGCCGGGGCGGCGCAAGTCTGCGGGGCAGGCATTGTCTGCCACCGCCGCCCGTATGGTGGCAACCCGGTCAGCAGCGGAAACCCCGGTGGTCACACCAGTGGCGGCCTCGATAGTGATGGTGAAGGCTGTCTGCTGGGTGTTGGTGTTGTTGTCTGTCATCATAGGCAGGTCAAGGCGGCGCGTGTGCTCGTCAGTAAGGCACAGACAGACAATACCGCTGCAATGACGGATAAGCATGGCCATTTGCGGCTCGGTGATGGTCTGGGCCGAAAAAATAAGGTCTCCCTCATTTTCGCGGTCCTCGTCGTCCACCACAAGAACGCCGCCGCCTGCACGCAAGGACGCCAAAGCCCTGTGCACGCGTTCTTCGGGATTGCCAAAAGAATTGAGGGAAAGTGTAGACTGATGCATGCCATTCTCCATTTCCGGTTTCAGTACCGGGAGAGGGTGCATCAGGGCGCGGACGGACTGCGCAGACTCTGCGACGTCGGTTCGAACCGACGTAACAAAGCCATTGCGCAGGCGACGTCAGAAATCATGCGCACGGCGCACGGAATTTCCGCGTGGCTATAGCCGTTCTCTTCCATCCGGACTGTTACCGTCGGCTTCGGATTCGCACCGAATCTGCTGACCCCAACATGGGCGCTCGCGGGCTGGCGGAGCTTGAAAGCTGCCGCATCACCGCCGGTGGGGACTTGCACCCCGCCCTGAGAAACATGAGCACTTTACGCTCAGGTTTACGCCAAGGCAAGTACCATGCGCATATGGGGCGATCTTCACACCAGTATCGGGCTAAAGCGTCAAGGCCAGGGTTTTAGACTTCGTCTGGCAATGTGCCACAACAGCATGCGCAAGGCTGACCGGCGTTGAAACTGCCTGCAATTTCAGCGCTGCGGTGCTCAGATATCAACGCCTCGTCCAACTGCAATAGTAACGATGAGCTGCCCGAAAGAGGTGTCCCGGAGGCATTCAAAGACAGCGTGGGCAGGCCGGGCAGACATGTCCCCCCAAGCATTCACATGCGCTATGCCGGAAAAACCAAAGCTTCAAACCAGAACAGCCGCGCCAAAGGCTGCTGCCAGCTGTTCTTGGGCACCCCTGCCTTGGTGCAGAGATTTTCAAGGTAGGACAACCGGTCCCAACCCTGCTCCACAGGAACCTGCGGCAAAAAAACGCCGCTCTGATGCTGGTATTGAAGCACAAGGCCATGCCGGCCCACCTCAATTGCCTCTGGATTCAGGCAGGGCGTCAGCTCATCCAGAACAGATATTTCCAGCTCAGGATTATTGCGCCACTCCTCAAGCCTCAACGGCGGAAACCTTGGGTCACTGAACGCGGCCGAAGCCGCCATGCGCCAGATATTCCTATACAAAGGCTCCTGACCGACAATACTGCCAATGCAACCGCGCAGCTTGTTTTCAATTGAAATGGTCACAAATCCGCCCAAATGCCGCCGCAGCATACTTTGCGGATTGTCCAAAACCTCTGGCAAAGCCGGAACAGCTTCCACCACCTTGCCCACAAGGCCCGCTTCAATAGACATGCGCGCCAAACGGCTCAAAAATTTCTTTTCCGCACCAGTGAGGCTGAAGGAAGTTCCCATGCCTGCTCCTGTAGGATTTTTACGGGCCACCGCACAAGCCTCGCCAGCACCACAAAACCGGGCCACACTTCAAAACCCCCAGGCTAACACCGCCAGTAACCCGCCCAAGGTGCTGTAAAGCATAGGCGCAGTGCCCGGTACAATGCAAGAAATGCCGCAACAATTGTTGCGGCATTTCTTGCATGAGGCCATCACGCAAAGGCTGACGAGCCCTGCGAACGCCATGAACGAGTCAATCTTGGCGTTTGGATATTTTTAGTCGTGGGCGGTAAGCACAAGCCTTTCATGGCTGTCGCAAACAAGCTGCGCCAGACCCTGAACAGAAAAGTAGTACAGCGCCGCACCCGGCTAAAAAAGCCAACCGCTAGTCTTCACCTTCAGCGTGAGACTGCTTGCCCGCACCTTTGAGACCGTACATGGTGGTGGAACCTGAAGACCAGAACTCCAGCACTTCTTCGTTGACCAGCTTGGTGAGGACTTTCTTCACGTCGCGGGGGCCTCTGTCGGGGAACAGCTCAGTGAAGTCCTTGAAGTAGAACTTGGACTTGGAGCCAGCCTTGCTGTTCAAAAAATCAACAACAATGTCTTTGTCGTCAGCCATTATGGTTCTCCTGTCCCGGCGGCGCTCAATGCGCCGCCGGGGTTAAGCAAGATAATCCTAGAACTTGAACTGCGTGCTCTGACGCCAGGTGTAGTAGGCGGGATCACGGAAGTCGTCGATAAGGTGGTGGGTGAACTCAAGGCCGGTCAGCTTGAAGAAGCTTTCCCAACCGATGCGCTCGGCCCAGTCACCCAGGCGTTCGTATTTATTGGCGTTGGCTGCGTACACTTCAACGATGTGCTTCACGGTCTTGGTCAGTGTAGGCCAGCGGGGCGGTTCGTTGGCAATGAAGCCAACAACAACCTTGGAGAACTTGGGCATGCTGATGCGGTTGGAAACCTTGCCGCCGACCATGATGGCCACGCCGTCGCCTTCGCCGTCCGAAATGGGCAGCGCGGGGCACATGGTGTAGCAGTTACCACAGTACATGCAGCGGTCTTCCTTGATGGCGATGGAGTTCACCTTCTGCCCGTTGAGCTCCACCTTGGTGGGACGCACGGCGGCAGTGGGGCAAGCAGACACGGCCAGGGGAATTTCGCACAACTGGTCAGCCCATTCATGGTCGATCATG
>JAQVZK010000157.1 GCA_028708195.1 Desulfovibrio sp. | reverse complement strand
CGAGGTACCACTGAGCTACTTTGGGCCCGACGGCGTCATTTACGCTGTCTACTTCAAAATCAATGACAACATGGACGCAGGGGCTCCCCTTCTTGGCGTGTGCCCCAAAGACCAGTTGCCTGCCATTCAGAACGTCATCATGCGTGTGCAGACAGAGTGGGCCGAAAAGGAATAGAAAAACCCTTCCATTGGGCCAGCCAAACAACGCGGAGAACCATTATGGGCAAAGCCTTGCAAATACGCGTCACGTCCGTGACCTGGAACGAAGACCTGCTCGAAGAACTGTGGCCCAAATTGACTGAACTGGCCTTCAGCGTGCCCATCAAGCACGAGAAACACGGCGTGCTCGAAATGGTACGCGCCCTGAGTGACGGGCTGCAGTTTCTCCCCTGGTCTGAAGCCAGGCGCAAAGCTATGGGCCCCGGCATTGAAGAGGCTGCCCGCCTCAAACAGGCCCTAGAAAACGCCCTGGCAGACTGGCAGCCCCGTGAGGCCAACATTTTAAGTGACAAACTTGAAGACGTGCTGGATACTCTGGAAAAGGCCTTTGTGGCCTGACAAAACAGGACCCCAGCAGAATATTATCGGAGAGCATTCGCATGCTGAATAAAGTTATGATTATTGGCCGCCTGGGCCGTGACCCCGAGTTGCGCTACACTCAGAGCGGTTCGCCCGTGGCCAGCCTCAATATCGCTACAGACGAATCCTACACCGACCGTGAAGGCAACAAGGTTGACCGCACCGAATGGCACCGCGTGTCCGTGTTTCAGCGTCAGGCAGAAACCTGCGCCAACTACCTCGCCAAGGGCAGCCTGGTCTTTGTTGAAGGCAGCCTGCAAACCCGCAAATGGCAAGACCAGCAAGGCCAGGATCGCTATACCACTGAAATCAAGGCCCAGCGCGTTCAGTTTCTTGACCGTAAGGGAGATGCCCCGCGCGAAGGTGCCGGCCGCGGCCTTGATGAAGACTATGGCGCACCTTCAGGTACCCCCCGTGGCAACGCCCCGCGTGGCGGCCAGGGCGGCGCCCCGCGCCAGCAACCCCAAAACGGTGGACAGGGCGGCCGTAGAGGTATGGACGACGACCTCGGCCCCGCCTTCCCCTCCGAAGCATCCAATATGGATGAAGTGCCCTTCTAGAGCTTTTAGAGTGAAGAACTGTGTGGGGGATGGACTCTTTTGAAAAAGGGTCCCCTCCCCCCACACCCCCCTCCCCCTAAAACTTTTATTGTTACGCCTGTGCGGTACTGGGGTTTCCTGTCGCGTAACAACCCGACCCCATTGTCTGGCCGAAACCGCACAGGTCCCGGCCTTTGTTTTACCCAATACCCCACCAGCACCACCAACAACAATAACACACGCGCCACCCAGACCATGGTTCGGCAATGGCAGCACACAGTTGCCCAATGAAGGCGAATGAGGAGATTGCGAAAAAAAGCGCCATCACTCAACTCGTACTTCAAAGCACCCGCCGTATCCATCGGCTTTCACTCCGCTGCCCAACTTTCAACATGCTTTTTTACTGTGAAATTTTCGTTACAAATTAAGCATGTTACATGAGCATCCTCCACGTATCCCGTCCAAAAATTCAAAAGAAATTACAAGGATATCACAACTTGCCCCTGCCCTTGCGTGCGGGCTCGTCAGCTACGAATTGTGCGTAATTTCTGGCGGAAGGGCTTCTCTTTTTTAAAAACATGCCGTATGATGATATCTAGGTTTCTTCACGGGGATCAACGCCTTTTCGTGTTTTTTGCTGATGATTTCAGGAAAGTTTGCAAGAGGTAGTTGACTTTTTGTTAGATTATTCACAAGATGGTGACTGAAAGAAGCCCTCCCCATTCCGGTCAACGTGATGCCACGGTGGGAGGCTGTCATAACCAAAACACGGAGGATTTCGCGATGTCCAAATTGGTAGCTCCTCACGGCGGTAAGGGTCTGGTCTGTTGCCTGCTCGAAGGTAAGGCCTTGGAAGACGAAAAGAAAAAGGCTGCCGGCCTCAAGCAGATCGAGATTTCTTCCCGCGCTAAGGGCGACCTTATCATGATGGGCATTGGCGGCTTTTCGCCCCTGAACGGCTTCATGAACAAGGCCAACTGGAAGAGCGTGTGCGAGAAAATGACTCTCGCCGACGGCACCTTCTGGCCCGTGCCTGTGACCCTGGACATTTCCGCTGACGAAGCCAAGACCATCAAGGCTGGCGAAGAAGTGGCTCTGGTTCGTAAGGGCGAAGTCATGGCCACCATGAAGGTCGAAGAAGTCTATGAAATGACTGAAGCCGACAAGAAAATGGAATGCGAACTGGTCTTCAAAGGCCAAGGCCCCGACTCTGAAAAGTTCTGGGAACTGGCCCCCGAAGACCACCCCGGCGTGAAAATGGTTCTGGCCCAGAAAGAATTCAACCTTGCTGGCCCCGTCAAGGTGCTTTCGCAGGGCGAATTCCCCGAAAAGTTCCCCGGCGTGTACATGACCCCCGCCCAGCTGCGCGCCAAGATGGACGAACGCGGCTGGCAGAAGGTTGCCGCCCTGCAGTTGCGCAACCCCATGCACCGCTCGCACGAATACCTTGCCAAGATCGGCGTTGAAGTGTGCGACGGCGTGGTCATCCACTCCCTGGTGGGTTCCCTGAAGCCCGGCGACATCCCCGCTGAAGTGCGCGTGCGCTGCATCGACGCCCTGGTCGACAAGTACTTCGTGAAAGACTTCGTCATCCAGGCTGGCTATCCTCTGGACATGCGCTACGCCGGTCCTCGTGAAGCCCTGCTGCACGCCACCTTCCGCCAGAACTACGGCATCAACAACCTGCTGGTTGGCCGCGACCACGCTGGCGTGGGCGACTTCTACGGCATGTTTGAAGCTCAGGAAATCTTCCGCAGTATTCCTGTCTCCGCTGACGCCGGCAAGTGCCTGCTCTGCGAACCCCTGAATATCGACTGGACCTTCTACTGCAAAAAGTGCGACGGCATGGCCAGCATGCGCACCTGCCCGCACGGCAAGGATGACCGCGTCATCCTGTCTGGCACCAAACTGCGCAAAATGCTTTCTGAAAACGCTGAAGTGCCGGATCACTTCGGTCGAGAAGAAGTGCTTGCCATCCTGCGTGAGTACTATGCCAGCCTGACCGAAAAAGTCGAAGTCAAGATGCAGCGTGCAGCCTCTGGTTCCACCATGTAAGGACGCCGCAGTCACAACGCGAAAGGACGCCCGCAAGGGCGTCCTTTTGTTTGCCGCATATACTGCCTGAAATTGCAGATCATACTATTGTCTGACCCTTTCTTGCGCTCTTCACTCTTTACCTGAGGCAAAAAAAAGCCTATAGCTCGATGATACATTCGGGCATAGAAGTCGTCATGCGGCTGCCGCAACCGTGCGGCCCCGAAGTTCCGCTGGCGGCGCATCGCCGGTGCGTACCCAGGGCATGTCCCGGGGATATTCGCTCAACCCCATCTACAGGTGGTCCATGAACCGATCCCACGAAATCGTTACCGGTGCCTTGTGCCTTGCGCTGCTGGCCGCGGCATTCTGTGCATGGAGCGCCCTTGGCAACGAGGTCAATCTGTGCGTAACGGCTGGCTGCTCTTTGTATCAAGACACCTCCGTAGCGGGTATTTCACTGTGGTGGCTCGGAACTGGCGTTTTTGCTGCCCTGTGCTTTCTGGCTTTACTGGGTGCCACGCATTGGGGCCGAATACTGGCCGCTCTGGCGCTCACGGGCGACGTGCTGCTGCTGCTGGTCATGGCCCTTACGGCCCCGTGCCTGAGCTGCCTCATTGCGGCTGTTTTCTTTGCTCTCATCTATATGAGTTTTCGCCAGGCTGCAGCCACGCGCAGCCGCGCCAGCAAACCGGGGCGTTCAATCCTGGTGCTGGTGTGGGGGGTGCTCTTCATTGTCAATTTGGGCGCTGTGGCCAGATCACAGTCCAATATCTGGGCCATTACCGATAATGGTCAAGAAGCCTCAGTACATATGTTCTTTTCGCCATCCTGCACGAGCTGCCGCGAAGGCATCGCCATCCTTTCTGGCCATGTGGATGTGGCCTTCTACCCCCTTGCAGAAACTGACGCGGACGTGTACCGGGTAGCACACATGATACGCCGTCTGGACCAGGGAAGCAGCATGGCTGAAGCCCTGGCCGCCTCGCAGGATATAAAAGCTCCCAGCGGTTTTGCGGCGTGGAACCCGGATATGGTCTGGCTGCGTTTTCGCATGCTGCGCAACAAGTCCCATGTATTCATGGCAGGCGCGCAGACCGTGCCTTTCTTTGAATACCACGGTCTGCCCTCAATGCTGGTCAAGCAGGCTCAAGCCGCAGGCAAGCAAGGTGCCGCCAGGGCGGGGGCTTCTGCTGCGGGTTCAAGCATACCGGCCACAGGCATGCCCGGCGGCGGAGCTGGCGCAAGTTACCCGCCCGGTGGCGCAAGCGATGTTTTGCCGTCGGAACCGCAGATAGCTGGTCAATGCGGCGGCCAGGCTCCCTGCCCAGAATAGGCTGGGCACGCATATGTACCGTTGTAACCGCTTTTTCGGCGCCCAGGGGCTGAACGAATTTCAACAGTAAAAAAGCAGGTTGGGCTGACAACCACATCTGCGCCCCGGAATGAAACGGGCAACCATTCCAGAACAAGGGCGCAGCGGCACGCTACAATTGTGCAAAAAGTAACGTAAGCAATACAGGAAAGCGCTAAAGGGGCTTGACGCCCTTTGCGCTTCCACTTTATATGAAACAGCCTTACCCGTAAGGCATGAGGGCGGCATGAAAGCACAGGATTTGTTCAGAAAGCGCAAAAGCGAGATTGTTCGCCTTTGGGCTGAAGAGGTGTTTAACACCTACCCATTTGAAACGACAGGTTTTTTACGCACCCGTGAAGACCCTTTCAGCAACCCTGTCGCCCATATGACCAAGGAAGCGGCTGGCGCCCTGTACGATGCAATGGCTGGTGAACACGTTGAGCCCAAGCAGACCAAGTTGGCTCTGGAGCGTTTCATCAAACTGCGTGCGGTGCAAAAGTTTTCTCCAAGTCAGGGACTGGGCGTATTTTTTCTTATGAAGCCCATTTTGCGCGAACATCTGCTGCCCGAGTTCACGGCTCTGGGCGATGTAGCGTCTTATATGGAAGCCGAATCGCGCCTGGACAGCCTGACCCTGCTGGCCTTCGACATGTATACCGAAGCCCGCGAGGTTCTGGCCAACCTGCGCATCACAGAAATTCGCAACCAGCACGCCCAACTGGCGCGCTGGGCGCAACAGCTGGAAGGCGGCCCTTCGCATCCGGCGGACGAACGCTGAAATCCCCGCGCTTTTGCCCGGCATCTTGCCCTTGCCGGGCTTTTCAGGCGTGCGGTGCAGGCATTTCTCAATATCCCGTGGTGGGCTTTTGAGGCAACTTTAGTGGAAGTGAGGTAGGGAATGTTCAATTCATTACTGCTGGTGCTGCTCATAGGAGCCATCGCCTGGGCGGGAGCGGCCATAGGGCTTGCGCCTCTGTTCGGCGTTGTGCTGCCATATGTAGCAGTCGTCGTCTTCATCGCCGGGGTTATCTGGCGCATGACGTACTGGGCCAAATCGCCCGTGCCTTTCTGCATCCCCACCACGGGCGGGCAGGAAGTGTCACTTGACTTCATCAAGCCCAACCGGCTTGACTGCCCCAGCAACACCTGGGACGTGGTGCGGCGCATGTTTCTGGAAGTGTTCTTCTTCCGCTCTTTGTTCCGCAACACTGTAGCCGATGTGCGTGAAAACGACCCCATCAACAAGGGCCCGCGCACCATTTATTTTTCTTCCAAGTGGCTGTGGGTTTTTGCCCTGCTGTTC
>JAQVZK010000156.1 GCA_028708195.1 Desulfovibrio sp. | reverse complement strand
TCCGAACTTGGAAGTTAAGCTCTCCATCGCCGATGATACTGCATAACGTCATGTGGGAAAGTAGGCCGCTGCCAACATCTTTTAAAAAGCCCTTCGCTGCTAAAGCGCGAAGGGCTTTTTGTTATTGGTGTTCTCGCGCCGTTGTCTTGTCGATGTTACTTATAAAGCCCGACGCAGAAGCTAAAACTTCCGCGCCGGGCTTGTTTTGTAGAATCTGGGGAGCAGGCCATAGAGGCCGTGCCCAGTTCTAAAAAATGGCAGGCCGCTAGAACTGGGGTGGCCCGTCGTCCAAAGCCTTGGCCAGTTCGCGCAGGGCAGACAGGCTTTCTTCTGCTTCTGTTGGGGTCATTGTGTGCAGGGCAAAGCCCGCATGCACGATGACATAGTCCCCGATGTCGGGTTCTTTAGGCAAAAGCATGACAGAAGCGTTCAAATACGTAGAACTTTCACCCACGCGCACGCGGGCCATACCTTCACCAAACAATTCTTCAATACGTGCGGGAATGGCAAGACACATAAGCACCTCTTGTCAGGCAAATAAACACCTTTGCGGTTTCGGCAAGTCCTGAAGCGGCCATAATTTTCCGCATTTAAGGAAATGCAGTTTACCAGCCCTGGCAAGTGTAGGCAAGCAGCCGTGGCAGAAGATTATTTTACGGCGTATTTTTTTTGCCTGCGTGCAAATGCCGTGGCAAAGAACGCGTGGTGCTTGCGAATCCTTGACTTTAAGCGGTTCTTTGCCCAAACTACAGTGATTTTTCTCACCGCTTATTACCTATTTTTCTTGCGACATCAGTGCCGGGAGCCCCAATGAGTGATTATAAAAAAACGCTGAATTTGCCCCAAACCGCCTTTCCCATGAAGGCCAATCTGGCCCAGCGCGAGCCGGAAACCCTCAAGAAGTGGGAATCCATGAACGCCTGCGGCATTATGGTGGAGGCGTCGGGCAGCAAGGGAACCTACATCTTGCATGACGGCCCGCCTTACGCCAACGGGCACATTCATATGGGCACCGCGCTGAACAAGATTCTCAAGGATATTATCGTCAAGTCCCGCAACATGGCGGGCTATGCCTCGCGCTATGTGCCCGGCTGGGACTGCCACGGCCTGCCCATCGAGCACAAGGTGGAGCAGGAACTCAAAGAAAAAAAGAAGACCCTTCCTGCCCACGTGGTGCGCAAGCTCTGTCGTGAATACGCGTCAAAGTGGATCGACGTGCAGCGCAAAGAATTCAAGCGCCTGGGCGTGCTCGGCAATTGGGAAGACCCCTACATGAGCATGAAGCCCTCCTATGAGGCTGCCACGGCCGACGAGCTGGCAAACTTTGTGGGCGCGGGCGGCGTGGTGCGCTCCAAAAAGCCCATTTACTGGTGCTGCTCGTGTCATACGGCCCTGGCCGAGGCAGAGGTGGAATACTATGACCACACCTCGCCCTCTGTGTACGTGCGTTTTCCCTTGCCCGACGAGGGGCTTAAAAAGGTCTTTGCCGCCGCTGATCCGTCGCGCGCCTACGTGGTCATCTGGACCACAACGCCCTGGACCCTCCCGGACAATATGGGCGTCTGCCTGCACCCCGAATTTACCTATGCGTTGGTAGAAGCCGAAGGCAGCCAGTATCTTCTTGCCGAAGAACTGGTGGAAGCCTGCGCGGCCGCATTTGGCTGGAGCGAGTACACCATTCTGGACCGCGCGCCCGGCGTCGAACTTGAAAATCTCAAGGCCCGCCACCCCTTCTATGACAGGGATTCGCTGGTCATTCTTGGGCAGCATGTCACCCTCGAGGCGGGCACGGGCTGCGTACATACCGCCCCCGGACACGGCCGTGAAGACTATGACGTGGGCCTCAAGTACGGGCTGGAAGTCTATTCGCCTATGGACGATGCTGGCCGCTTTTTGCCCAGCGTGGAGTTTTTTGCCGGGCTGAACGTGTTTGAAGCCAACCCCAAGGTCATCGAAAAGCTTGAAGAAGTGGGGGCCTTGCTGCAAAAATCCAAGATCAAGCATTCGTACCCGCACTGCTGGCGCTGTAAGGAGCCGGTCATTTTTCGCGCTACCACCCAGTGGTTTATCAGCATGGAAAAGAACGACCTGCGCACCCGCGCCCTCAAGGCCATTGACGATGACGTGCGCTGGATTCCCGCCTGGGGGCGGGAGCGCATCCACAATATGGTGGAATTCCGGCCCGACTGGTGCATCTCGCGCCAGCGGCAGTGGGGTGTACCCATCATGGCCCTGCTGTGCGAAGACTGCGACGCAGCCTGGAACGACCCCGCCTGGATGCACGAAATGGCCGCGCGCTTCGCCAGCCACCCCACTGGCTGCGACTACTGGTATGAAGCCGAACTGAAAGACATCGTGCCCCAAGGGCTTGTGTGCCCCCAGTGCGGCGGCAACCACTGGAAGCGAGAAACCGATATTCTGGACGTGTGGTTTGACTCCGGCACAAGCTTTGCCGCTGTGCTTGAAAAGCGCCCCGAGCTGGGCTTTCCCGCGGATCTGTATATGGAAGGGTCTGACCAGCACCGCGGCTGGTTCCACAGTTCGCTTCTTGCCAGCATCGGCACGCGCGACTGCGCCCCTTACCGTTCCGTGCTCACCCACGGCTATGTGGTGGACGGCGACGGCCGCAAGATGTCCAAGTCCATCGGCAACGTCATCGCGCCGCAAGAACTCATTGAAAAGTTCGGCGCTGAAATCGTGCGTCTGTGGGTGTCCTCCGTGGAATACCGCGAAGATATCCGCATTTCGGACGAAATCCTTGGCCGCCTGGTGGACGCCTATCGCCGTATCCGCAATACCTGCCGGTATTTCCTCGGCAACCTGAACGACATTTCGGCAGAGGACCTGTTGCCCCTGAGCGAGCTTGAACCCCTGGACCTCTTTGCTCTCGACGTGGCCGGGCGCGTACACGAGCGTGTGCAGCAGGCCTATATGGATTTTGATTTCCACAAGGTCTACCATACCCTGCACAACTATTGCGTCACCGACCTTTCGTCCGTGTATCTGGATATTCTTAAAGACCGTCTCTACGCCTCGGCCCCAGCAAGCAGGGAGCGCCGTTCGGCCCAGACCGCCCTGTACAATATCCTGCAGTTGTTGCTGCGCGACATGGCCCCCGTATTGTCCTTTACGGCTGAAGAAATCTTCAGCCATCTGCCTGAAAGCCTGCGCGGCACCGAACCCACGGTGTTTGCCGTGCCGCCCCTTGAAGCCGCGCCCTATCTTTTTGACGAAGACACGCGCGACAACTGGGCCACGCTGCTGGCCGTGCGCGGTGCTGTTACCAAGGCCATCGAACCCATGCGCCGTGACGGCATCATCGGGCATTCGCTGGATACCCGCGTCACTCTTTTTGTGGACGATGAGCTGCGCCAGCGGCTGGAAGGACTGCGTACCGACCTGCGTGCGGTGTGCATTGTCTCCCAACTGCAGATGGAAGCTCTGGACCGCGCCCCGCAGGCCGCCTATCAGGATGAAGAACTGCCGGGCCTTGCCATCGGCGTTGAAAAGGCGCAAGGCGAAAAATGCGAACGCTGCTGGATATACAGCACCGAGCTTGGCACTGACCCCGCGCACCCCGCCTTGTGCCCGCGCTGTACGGCGGTTATCAAGGAAATGGAATCCTGAGGACTATGCGCAGACGTTATCGCATTCTCGGGGGTATGGCCCTGTTGGCACTGGCGCTCGATCAGTTGAGCAAGTATATTGTCATGCAGACCATACCTGAGCACCGGTCTGTACCGGTGATTGAAGGTCTGTTTGACTTCGTTAACATACGTAACCGCGGAGCGGCCTTTGGCTTTTTAAACCGCTCCGACATCGAGTGGCAGTTCTGGCTGTTCTTTGGGGCCACGGTGGTGGCCACCTGGGCCATACTCATGCTGGTTCGCAGTTCGCATGACGAGCCATGGCTCTTTGCGGGCCTGGGGTTGGTTTTGGGCGGCGCTTTGGGTAATCTGGTTGACCGCATCCGCTTCAGGGCGGTGGTGGACTTTTTGGATATCTATTGGGGCGACTGGCATTGGCCTGCCTTTAATGTGGCAGATTCGGCCATCTTTGTGGGGGCTGCCCTGGCCTGCATTATCATGTGGCGTCAGCCGCCGCCAAAAGCCGGGGATAAAAAAGGCAGCAAAGCCGGAAAAGCCTCCGGCAAAGGGGGAAGTGCCGCATGATATTTCATTGGTGGCATGTGGCTCTGGTCATGATTCCTATGCTTCCTACGTTGTGGAGTATAATCCACATCTGGGGGCATGAGTTTCCCACGCCCCAGCAACGGGCGCTGTGGCTCGTGCTGGTGGTTTTTTTGCCGGTTATCGGCGGTATCATCTATATTTTCACCGGGCGCAAAAAAGCCCTGGGAAAAGTGCAAATTTGAAAAAAAAGAGGATATTATGCGCACGTTCCGTACCTTGTACCTTGTAACGCTGGCTTGCGCTGCTCTGCCGCTGAGCGCCTGCGTATCCGGCGGCAGCTCCAGTGGGGGCAGCCTCGGCCTTGAACAGCAGGTGCAGCAGCATGATGTGCAGTTGCGCCAGATGCAGCCCTCGCAGGCAGACGCCTGGAATCAGATTCAGGCCCTGCGCCAGGAGCTGAACACCATGAAAGGGCAGATGGACGACCTTAACAATGCCGGTGGCGCGCGCGCCCTTGTGGACCGTGTGAACCGGCATGATGAGGCCCTGCGCCAGGTCGAACGCAGCATGGCGCTGAACCTGAACCTTGGTGAGCCGCCGTCTGCCATGCAGGCCGCGCCTATGAGCCATGCGCCCGCTACACCTATGGCCATGCAGACACCCAGCTATGGGCAGCCTGCCTACGGCCAGGCCGCAGCCGCAGGCTCCGTGGCTGCTGGGTCTGCCGGGTATGCCGCTTCTGTTCCCGAAGGCGTTCAGCCTTACGGCGGCCAAGCTGCCGTAGCGCCCGCGCAAATTCCCGCCCAGGCTCCCGACGGCAGCAACTGGGGGCAGCCTTCGCCCCAGCCTCAAGTGCAGGCACCACAAAAGGACATTTCGCTGGCGCTCTTTGACGCTGGCGTCAATGCCTATAATGCCCGCAAGTACGACGAGGCCCAGCGCTCCTTTTCAGACTTTCTGAAAAACTACAAGAGCCACAACCTGGCTTCTGAAGCCCAGTTCTACATGGCCGAGTGCTACTTCCAGCGCAACCAGTTCGCGGACGCAGCCCTCGCTTATGACAAGGTTATCAAGGACTATCCCAAGTCCGGCAGCGCCCCCGGCGCTTACCTCAAGCAGGGCATCAGCTTCAGCAAGCTCAATCAGGGCGCGGCCTCCAAGGCCCGTCTGGAAGAGCTCATCAGGAAGTATCCCAACTCGCCTGAGGCGGCCCGGGCCAAGACCTTTCTCAAGACCAACAAGTAAGATCCCCTGTATCGCCGTGCCCAAGGTTGGCACGGCGATACTTTATTGCCGTCTTTTCAACAGCGCCCCTGGCGCAAAGGCACCTGCATGAGCGACGAAAAGGCCGAGCCCGCCGTGTACAGGCAGTTGAGCGCAGACATGCGGGAAGGACTCAAGGGTATCTATCAGCAGATATCCACCGCCTCCCAAAATACGTCTGCGGTTGATTCCAACACAGACGCGCTCTTTCATGAAGCCACTGCCCAACTGGCAGAAGTGCTCAAAGCCACAGAAAAAGCCACCATGTCCATTATGGAGATTGTGGAGCGCCAACTGGACATTCAGGAAAAGAACGCCGAACTGCTGGCACTGGTTCACCAAGGGACCATCGCGCCCTCGCAGATTGCCACGCTTGAAGACAATAACCGCCAGATGGGCGACGATCTCTCAAGTGTGCTCACCACCCTGAGCTTTCAGGATATCACAGGG
>JAQVZK010000155.1 GCA_028708195.1 Desulfovibrio sp. | reverse complement strand
CTCAATGTAAACAAGAACCACCCGCAGGGCGGGTGGTTCTTGTTTAGCAAATCATGTTTGGTCAGTTGGGCCTGGTTATATAAGCTTCATCTGGCGTAAAACAGCGATGAGTTTTTCTTTGGCGGGCTGCCCCATTGAGCAAAGGGGCAGGCGCAGTTCGGCTTCCATCTTGCCCATGAGGTTCAGGGCCGTCTTGGCGGGGATGGGGTTACTTTCAAAGAACATGGCCTCATGCAGGGGGAACAGCTGGTGATGAATCCTGGCGGACTCGGCCACGTCACCCTTGTTGAAGGCGTTGCACATGGCTGCCATAAGGCCCGGAGCGACGTTGGAAGTCACAGAAATAACGCCTTTGCCGCCCAGCGCCATAAGGGGCAGGGCAGTGAAGTCGTCACCTGAAAGCACGCTGAAACTGGCCGGGTTGCTGGACAGGGTTTTGCTGCCCTGGGCCATGTCGCCGGTGGCTTCTTTGACGCCCACAATGTGTGAGAAGGTTTTTGTCAGGCGAGCGAGGGTTTCGGGCAGCAAGTTGCAGCCAGTGCGCCCGGGCACGTTGTAGGGCACAAGTGGTATGTCCACAGCTTCTGCTATGGCCTTGTAGTGTTGGTACAGGCCTTCTTGTGTTGGTTTGTTGTAATAGGGCGTGATGAGCAGTGCGCCGTTGGCCCCGGCTTTTTTGGCAAAGCGGGTCAGGCGTATGGCTTCGATGGTATTGTTTGATCCGGCCCCGGCCAGGACTGGTACGCGCCCCTTGGCCTGGTCGATACAAATTTCAATGACCCTTTCGTGTTCCTCATGGCTGAGGGTGGCGGACTCACCGGTCGTGCCGCAGGGCACCAGGCCGTGGATGCCTTCAGTGATCTGGAATTCGATGAAGTTTCGGTAGGCTTCTTCGTCGAGTGCGTTGTTCTTGAAAGGGGTAACAAGCGCTGTCATAGCACCGAAAAACAGCATGACTGTCTCCTTGGCGCGCCCTGCGCGCTTATGGATGGCCGAACGCCGAGAATGAGGGCAAGCCCTCATGCCGTTCGGCTCGAAATGCGGCACGGCCGCGTTATGCAACTATGCCTATTGATTGATAAATTCTTTCAATTCCTTGCCAGCGCGAAAAAAGGGCAGACGTTTTGAAGATACGCTGACGCTTTCCCCAGTTTTGGGGTTGCGGCCAGCATAGCCCTCATACTCTTTAATTTTAAAACTGCCAAAGCCGCGGATTTCAATGCGTTCGCCAGCAAGAAGAGACTGTTTCATGGCGTCAAAAAAGGTGTTTACCACCATTGACGCATCATCAAAGGGGATATTGGTTTCGTCGGCCAGCGCCTTGATAAGTTCGCTTTTGTTCATCACGCCTCCGTAACTCGTTATGTTGCCCACAAAAGCATTCTGCCTGAAACGAGAGAGTTGGTCTTACGATCATTGCGGTATTGTTGGCAATTTTTTGGTTCGCCTTGGGCCGCCCACGCGTTTCAAAGTCTGAATGTTAAATGATTCAACGATAGGCATTTATTACTAATTCAAGCCTATACCTTTTATGCAACAAGGTAAACAGTCCACGAAGGCTTTTCACGTTCTTCTTTATTCTTTGGCGGGGGTAGGTTGCAGAATTTTGCGCGGGGCCAGCCAGTCGGCCATGCCCAGGCGCAGCCTCTGCAGGCGCGAGGCAAGGGTCTGTATATCCTGGGCAGCGGGACAGCCGGGGGCGTATTTCATGAGGGGTTGCTGGCGGCACACAGCTTCAGGCAATTTTTTATCGATGCGTATGTGGCCGAGCAGGACGGGTTCGAGGTGCAAAAAGTGTCGACAGGCCCCGTGCAGCTTTTCAAAGGCAGACTTGGCTTCGCTGGCGGAGGCGGCCTGGTTGACGATGACCATGAAGTCCCGCAGCCCGTAGCGGGCATTGAGCACCTTGATAAGGGCATAGCTGTCGGTCAGGGACGTGGGTTCGGGGGTGATGACCACAATGCGCATGGCCGCCATTGCGGCAAAGGTTTGCACTGTGCCCGAGATACCCGCGCCCACATCCATAAAAACGTAATCGTACTTGTCAAGCTCTGGCTCGAGCCGGGCCAGCAGCAGGTCGCGCATGTCGGGCTGCAATTCGGTAAGTTCGGGCACGCCGGAGGCGGCGGGCAGCACGTCGAAGCCATCAGGCTCCACCTTGTACAGCACATCGCTGACCTGCGCTTCGCCAAGCAAAGCGTTCTGGAGGTTGCCATCGGGCGTTATGCCCAGCAGCACGTCAAGGTTGGCCAACCCCAGATCACAGTCCATAAGCATGTTTTTGAAACCCATCTGAAACAGTGCGCAGGAGAGGTTGAGTGAAATGTTGGTTTTGCCAACGCCCCCTTTGCCGCTCAACAGAACGACGCTCAAGGTTTTGTTTGCCATCAGTTATTTCTCCCGAAAAAAAGAAAGCGTTTTTCGCTGGAATGGACAAGGCTCGCCCTTTCCTCCAGGCTTGCGCTGCCTGCAAGGCAGATATGCCCCGGGCTTTGCTGTAGCGCGCTTTGCAGGGCGCCTTCAGCCTGGCTCATCAGAAACTGGGCAGAGGTTCCATTTCCTGGATTAATGCAGGCAATGCCAAGAGCGCAGTGGGGGGCGTCCTTTATGAGGGCCTCGGCGCGCAATGCAACCTGCGCTGTAAACGTTTTTTGTATCTGGTCGGCTATAAGCCGTGCCCGCAACTGGCCCACGCCCGGCAGCAGCAGGGCATAGCGCCCTTCTGCCACATGGCTCATGCTGTCGCAGGCTTCGCTGTGTTCACGCAGGCTGGCAGCCAGCGCCGCATCAAGTTGATCCACGGGCGCGCGCCCCAACTGGCCGAACAGTGCATCCCTTTGGGGCAGATCGGCGTAAACTAGGCTGAGGTCGCCACCTGAACGCGAAAAGCGTAATACTTCGCGCTGGATCTGGTCCATAAAAAGTCTGCCAATGAGAACATTGCCCATCTGCGTTGGAATTTCGGGCTGAAGAGGGGCAAAGTCCGGCTGGTCCGTACTTCCCACAGGCAGCACGCACCAGCGGCTTTCAGCGTAATCGCGGCAGAAGTCTTGCCAGCGGTCAGGGCTGAAGCCGGACAAAAGGCGCGCCACGAGAACAGTGGGCGTCAACTGGTCAGCAAACCGGGCTTCGTCCGCCTGGGAGCCTGTCTTGCGCAGGGCAAGCAGTTCTCGCGCCAAGGCTTCGAGTTCAGCGTTGCTGCTCATGCCGGTACAGGAGGTAATCGTGTTGAAAGGCGTCGATATGACCGTCAAGAACCGAATCCACATCACCTACTTCTGTGCCGGTGCGGTGGTCTTTGACCAGGCGGTACGGCTGCAGGGTATAGGTGCGTATCTGACTGCCGAACGCTATGGCGTCCTTGCCGGCATACTGGGCCTGCCGCGCTGCCTCGCGTTTTTCAAGCTCCATATTGTAAAGGCGGGCACGCAAGACGCGCATGGCCGTTTCCTTGTTGTGGTGCTGTGATTTTTCATTCTGGCACTGTGCGGAAATGCCCGTGGGAATGTGGGTAATGCGCACAGCCGAGCTTGTGGTGTTAACGCTCTGGCCGCCGGGGCCGCTGGAGCGAAAAATATCCACGCGCAGATCGGCCTCTTTGATATCCAGTTCAATATCATCGCCAGCATCGGGAATGACGTCCACCGAGGCGAAGGACGTATGCCTGCGGCCCGAGGAGTCAAAAGGAGAAATGCGGATGAGCCGGTGGATGCCACGCTCGCTTTTAAGAAAGCCAAAGGCGTGGGGGCCGGATATGCGCAGGGTAACGCTTTTGATGCCCGCTTCGTCACCGGGCAGATAATCCATCTCTTCAATTTTGCAGTCGTGGTCAGCGGCCCAGCGGGTATACATGCGCAGAAGCATTTCGGCCCAGTCCTGAGATTCTGTGCCGCCAGCGCCGGGGTGTATTTCCAGTATGGCGTCCTGGCTGTCTTCCTCGGAGGAAAGCAGCATCACAAGCTCTGTCTCGTCCAGCAGGGCGGCCAGCTGTTTTTGCTGATGTGCCAGAGATTCGAGGGCTTCGGGGTCTTCATTTTCTGCGGCAAGAGCCAGCCATTCGGTCATGTCGTCGTGGCAGGTCTTGAGCTTGTTCAGACGGCTGACTTCGTCTTCAAGACGACGTTTTTCCTGAAGAATTGGCGTAAGAGCTTCAGGCTTGTCCCAAGCCCCAGGGCGTGAAATTTCCGTTTCTATGGCCTGCAGCCTTTTTTCACTGCCCGCAACGTCAAAGCCGCCCCCAAAGTGAGGAAAAGCGTTGCGTAAGGGGATTGCAGGCGGCACGAAGATCTGAAAGTTGCAGCATGGTTGGTCAGTTGGTTGAAAGTGAGGCCGGGCATTGCCGGTTGCGGCCATCCTGCCGCCAGAAATATATATGGTGGGGCACAAACTGCGCCCCCACGGATTATGGCGCTACGGCTTTGTGCCTTGCCTTGCCGGCCGGAGCCCATAAAAACAGGCCGATCAGCAGAGCCACAGCCACTGGCAGTGGCCAGGGCCAAAGCTTGTGGTACAAACTGGGGGCGCTTTCAAGCGCCGCACGGCCCCAGAGGGCCTGTTCCCTGAACTGGATGCCGCGCATGGTCAGGCGGCCACGGCTGTCTACCACCGCAGAAATACCGGTGTTGGTGCCGCGTAATATCCAGCGGTTTTGCTCAAGAGCGCGCAACGCTGTCAGATACAGGTGCTGGCGGGGTGCCGGTGTGGCGCCAAACCAGCCATCGTTGCTGATATCAACCAGAATATTTGCACCATTTTCTACGCGCGCCTGGGCTAACCAGGGAAAAATACCTTCATAGCAAATAAGCATGCCCAGGGCAAGGTTGTCGTAGCGCAAAGGCGCAATGGCCGTGCCTGTCTGGTAGACGCCAACGCCTTGCAGCAGGGCTTCAAGAAAACCAAAATTGAGCCACTCGGGCAAATATTCGCCAAAGGGTACAAGGTGTTCTTTATCATAATGGGCGGCTATGGCACCGTTTGGCGGCGTCAGCAGAAAGGCGCGGTTGAAAATATCGGGCACTTTTTTACCCGCGCGGGGCTCAAGGCCAGGTGCGCCCACAAGCAGCGGGCTGCCAGTAACAGCGGGCAACTGCTTTACGCGGGGCGAATGCAGTAAATTGGTCTCAAAAAAGAAGGGCAGGGCCGTTTCGGGCCAGATGATCAGGGGCCGCTCGCCGGGCCTTTGCGCCAGCGCGTCATATGTGAGGCTCAGGTACAGGTCCACGATTTGGCGTTGAAAGGCGGGCAGCCATTTCTGATTTTGGTCTACATTGCCTTCCACAAACAGGGCCTGCACGCTTTGTGGCCCTGTGGGGGCGACCTCAAGGGGCTGCTGGTGCAGCCGCAACGCGCCATAGCCCAACAGCAGGCCAGCAGTGAGCAGGCCGCAAACCAGGCAGGCGGGCCGCCACGGACGTTTTCCGGCTTGGGAGGTCGGTGTTGCTTTGCCTGGCTTGCCCGGGGCTGCTCCGGCCGTGCCCGCGAGAGGGTGGGGAAGAAAGGCCAGGCCACACCAGAGAGCCGCCATCACCCATATGCCCGACAGGCCGTAAGCTCCCACGGTGTCGGCAGCCTGCACCAGCAGGGGCCACGCGGCCAGCGCTCCAGAAAGTTCCAGCCAGGGAAAGCCCAGAGCCAGTGCGTAAACTTCTTCAAGCACATACCATAAGAGGCCCAGCATTACGGCCCAGATGTAGGGGGGGCGGTGGCGCAGCGCATGTGCCGCCAGGGCAAAAAGCCCCCCTGCGCTGGCGATGCAGGCGGCAATGAGGAGGGCGCAGGGCACAGCCAGAAGCCAGGGCAGACCGCCAACGTTGTGCACGGGCATGCTGAGCCAGTAGAGAGCCGCCGTGCCACCGACCAGATTGCACAACCAGCCCCTGCGCAGGGCGGCCCCGCGTGTGGGC
>JAQVZK010000154.1 GCA_028708195.1 Desulfovibrio sp. | reverse complement strand
GCCTTAATCAGATACTGGGCGCGCAGCGCGTGATTCGCGTATATTTTACTGACTTTGTTGTCGAATAAATTCTTGCGCGGCTTCGTCCGCATGGTCAACGCCCCGGGTGCAGACGCCCCCGGCGGCAGGAAGACAAAGAGGTGACCTATGTCGCAGGAAGATCAGGACGCTTTGGCTGCCCAGTGGGAAGCCGAACTCGCCCAGGAGTCTGATGAAGCCAATGCTTCAGGCGGCGCGGCCGAACCCGCAGCCCCGTCTGCAACGCCCCCCGCTGGCGCCGATGCGCAGCGTCAGGCCGATGAAGCCCTGGCAGCCCAGTGGGCCGCAAGCATGGCCCAGGATGAAGAGGCCCCCACGCAGCAGTCTTTTGGCAGCGCTGGCGCTGGCATGGGCGGTCAGGTAACGGATGCCCACTTCAAGGATATGACAGAAACGGCCCGCCAGCCTGGGGATAACAAGCTCAAGCGCGAGCTGGACTTTATTCTGGATATTCCGCTGGACGTCTCCGCGGAGCTTGGCCGCACCCGTCTGCTCATCAACGAGTTGCTGCAACTTGGGCAGGGGTCTGTGGTGGAGCTGAACAAGCTGGCCGGTGAACCGCTTGAGGTCTATGTGAACGGCAAGCTTGTGGCGCGCGGCGAAGCCGTTGTTATCAATGAAAAATTTGGTGTGCGCCTGACAGATATCATCAGCCCCATCGAAAGGGTGAAGCAGCTTGGCTAACCTCGCTCATGCAGCAGCCGTGGCCGCTTCTGGCGGTGCTGCGTCTTCCCCCTTGCCAGCCGCGCCAGCGGCGGGCATGTCGGGGCCGGCGGTGCGTGGCGCTGTAGAGCAGGGTGCGGCCTCATTGCCGCACGGACTTGACCAGGCTGTTGAAAGCGCCGTGGAGCTGACCCGCCAGGGCCTTGGCGCAGCCGCGCAGGCCGCAGGCCGTTTTGCCGACACCATCTCTGACAGCCTGGACGGTGGATTGGCCGGTCAGGCCGCCGCCAAGGCGGCGGAGCACGGCACAGGCCTTGGCGAAAGCTCCTTTTCCTGGGGTGCTTACGCGCAGGCCGTGGGGATTCTGTTTTTACTGGTGGCCTTGTTGTGGCTGGTTGTGTGGCTGGTGCGCCGTTTTGGCAAGTTCAATTTTCTGCCGCGCCCGGGGGCTTTGCCCAAGGGATCTCTGGTTATGGAAGCGCAATTGCCGCTTGGCCCGCGGAAAGGGCTTATGGTGGTACGCTTCTTGAATAGAAGGCTGCTGCTGGGCGTCACCGACCAGCACATAACCCTTCTGACCGAGGAGCAGGCGCAGCATGAGCCGCAGAACAAGGATTTTCAACAAGTCATGGAAGACGCCGCTCGCAGTACTGACGGCCGCTAGTCTTCTTCTTTTGCTGCCCCATCTGGCCCATGCCGCGCAGGACTTGGCCATGCCCACCCTGCAGCTCAGCCTGGCCGGCGGCGCAAGTTCGCCGGAAAAAGTCTCGGTGCTGCTTGAAATTCTCTTTCTGCTCACCGTCCTTTCCGTGGCTCCGGCCATCATGCTCACGGTCACAAGCTTCACCCGCATCATCATCGTCTTCAGCTTTCTGCGTCAGGCTATGGGTGTGCAGCAGTTGCCGCCTACCCAGATACTGGCGAGCCTCGCCATTTTTATGACGGTGGTCATCATGTACCCTGTGGGCAAGCAGATCAACGACGACGCCCTGCAGCCCTATCTCAGCGAACGCATGGACTACAAGGAAGCCCTGGACAAGGCCCAGGCCCCCCTGCGTACCTTCATGTTCAAGCATACCCGCGAAAAAGACCTCTCCATCTTCTATTCCATCAGCAATATGGAAGCGCCCAAGAGCAAGGAAGAAGTTCCCACCATGCTGCTGGCGGCGGCCTATGTTATCAGTGAACTCAAAACCGCATTCACCATCGGCTTTCTCATCTACATTCCCTTTCTTGTGCTGGATATGGTCATATCCAGTGTGCTGCTGGCTATGGGTATGATGATGCTGCCACCCATGATGGTGTCCATGCCCTTCAAGCTGCTGCTCTTTGTTATGGTGGATGGCTGGAACTTGCTGGTGGGCTCGCTCGTCAACAGTTTTCTTCTCTGACGCGCAACTGGCATCATTTTTGTAAGTACAGAGCGCCAGTGGTTGGCACTGTCAAAATAATCCCGCGGGGGTAGCGCATGTCTCCTGATTTCGTTGTCGGTTTTGGTCGCCAGGCCATTGAACTGTGTCTCATGATGTCTTTGCCCATGCTGTCTGTGGGCCTGGGAGTGGGGGTGCTTGTGAGTGTCATTCAGGCTGCCACCCAGATTCAGGAGATGACCCTGACCTTTATTCCCAAGATCGTGTGCATGTTTCTGGCGCTGTTGCTGGCCCTGCCCTGGCTCATGGAACGCATGATAACCTTCACGCGTGACGTGTTCATCAATATCCCCAACTACGTGCGCTAGCTGTATGTGGCTCCTGTATACCTTCATCAATGCGCGTGCGGGGCTTTACCCTTGCGCAACACTGTGGGCGATGCACCATGTATCGGACTTTGTATAATCCGTATGATGTACAAAAAAGCATAGATATAGCCGCCAGTATCACGTATCCGAACAAGTCTAGAGAAATTTCAGAAAGATTTTGTCTTTCAATACAAAAAGGAAATGCCATTGACATTTCCTTTTTGAGTTGTCTGATGCCGCTTACTTGTGTAGACAAGAGGGCGAATGCCCTGTTAACCACCAAGAAGCGTTCTTGTTTTTTTCATACACCGCGTCATGAAGTCATGGCTTCCCGCAGCGGTTCCTTGTCAGGATTTGGCGCGCGTAGCCGCTGCCAGTCCCAACAAAATGGCCCCGGCCTGGGCCACGTTAAGCGAATCAAAGTTTCGTGCCAGCGGTATGCGCAGCATATGTGCGCAGCGCTTGGCCACACCGGGCCGCAAGCCCTTGTCTTCATTGCCCAGCACCAGAACGGCGGGCAGACACATGGGCTCGGCAAAGGCGTCAAGGCTGCCGGAACCGGTCTGGCCTCCGGCACCGTAGATGGTCAGCCCGGCCTCTTCGGCGCTGTCAAGGGCGTGGCCAAGGTTGGTCACGCGGGCCACGGGCAGATGCTCAAGGGCACCTGCGGCGGCGCGCCGCGCGGCAGGGCCAAGGTAGGCACTGTTGTGGCGGGGCAGAATAATGCCCGCGCCCCCCAGGGCGTAGAGGGTGCGGCAGAGCGTGCCCACGTTGCCGGGGTCCTGCACCTGGTCGAGGGCAAGAATTATGGGCAGGGGTGCCTGCTCAAGCGTGGCAAAAATGTCGTCAAGTTCGCAAAAGCTGGTCACAGACAGGCGCGCCACCACGCCCTGATGCCCAACGGCATCGCGTCCCGCTTCGCGGTTGCCGCCACTGGCGGGGCGGCACAGGCGGTCGAGCACGGCCTGGTCCACCAGGGTAAAGCGCACATCATTTTTTCGGCAGAGGTCTTGCATTTCGCGAGCCTCGGGGCCACGGAGTCCTTTCTTGCAAAACACGCAGTCAATGCGCTGCGGGTCGCTGGACAAAAGTTCCAGCACGGGCTTGAGGCCCGGAAGAAGAGGGGCGTCTTCAGTTTGGGTATGCATGCGCGCCTCCGCACGGGGTGAAACGGCAGCCACAGGCGGCCGAGGTAATAATTATGAGGACAAAGGCGTCCACAGTCATGCGGCTGTGTACGCATCTTCCTGGCACATGGCAAGCCGGACGGACAAGGAGTTCACCATGACGGAATATAGTATGGACACTGCCGCGCAAGGACGCAAGGGCGTAACTGTTGGTCTTCGCCTTTGTGTGCTGGCTGCCGCGTGCTGCCTCATGCTGGCCGGGGGCTGCGCCTCACGTCAGGACAGCGGCTCTGGCAAACGTGGGGTCTCCTTTTCCATTCCCGATGATGACCCCATCCCGCTGAGCAGCAAGGAAGTGGCGGCGCTCAAGTCCACCAGTCAGGTTGACAAAAACGTGCCCCCAGACGCTATGGACGATGTGACGCGGCAGTACAAGTACTATTTGCGCAAGGGGCGCAACACTGTCTGCGTCTTTTCCAAAAGGGCAGAAGGGTACTTGCACTATTCCCGGCAGGTTTTTCGCTCGCGCGGTATTCCTGAAGAACTGGCCTACCTGGCCATTATAGAAAGCGGCTACCGGGTGGATGCCCGCTCGCCGGTGGGAGCCACTGGTGCCTGGCAGTTCATGCCCGCCACTGGTGAGCGCTTTGGTCTCACGCAGGACTGGTGGACCGACGAGCGCCTTGACCCCTATGAATCTACGGAAGCCGCAGCGGACTATCTGCAAAAGCTGCACGACTATTTCGGCGACTGGCCCACGGCCGTGGCCGCCTATAATGCTGGTGAAGGCAAGATCAGCCGGGCCAAGGAAGGCACGGGCGGTAAAAATTTCTATGAGGTCAAGGCCCGCAACCACATGCTCGACGACAAGGCGCAACTGCGGGATGAAACCAAGCAGTACGTGCCGCGTTTTCTGGCCATGACCAAGATCATGCGCAATCTGCCCGAGCTTGGCTTTGAATCCATTCGTCCTGAAAATGCGCCGGGCGTGCTGCGTCTTACGGCGCGCCCCGGTACGGACCTGAACGGTCTGGCAGAGGCCTGCGGCATGAACTGGGGCGACTTTGCCGTCTATAACCGCCACCATAAACGCAGGATTACGGATACGAGCCGCTCTACCTTTGTTTATGTGCCTGCCAGAAGCGAACGTCAGGCCCAGGCTTTTCTTGGCTCGCCCCGGTGTGCGCCCTATGCCGCGTGGGGGGCCATGCGTGTGGCCAGCAACGGCGACTCGTGGGAAAAAATCAGCCGGCGCAGTGGCGTTTCTGTGGCCCAGCTGCGCGCGCTTAATCCTGGGGAAAGCCGGTTGAGCGCAGGGCAGACCGTGCTTGCACCGCGCTCGGTGGATATGTCTGCCAAGGCAGTGGCGGCACTGGACAATAAGGCTTCGGCCAGGGCTGAGGGCGGCAAAAAATCAGCAGCGTCTGGCAGGGCGGTGGCGCAAGCGTCCGTCCGGGGGGCTGGGCAGGGAGCAGGCCAATGGCAAGGCCAGCCAGGCAGAGTGGCGGCCTCGTCGGGCAGTCACACGTTGCAGGCCAATGAAACCCTGTACGCGGTGGCCCGGCAGCACAATGTTTCGGTCAAGGATTTGCAGGATTATAACAATATAAGCAACCCCAATTCGCTTCAGGTCGGTACGGTCTTGCGCATTCCCGGCGGTGCGGGCGGTGCGGTGTCGGCTGGCTCCGACGGCAGGGTGGGCCACAGGGCTCAGGCCAAGGCGTCCAGAACAACGTATACCGTGCAGGCCAAAGACAGCCTGTGGAAGATCGCGCGCGAGCACAAGGTCAGCGTTGAAGACCTTATGCGCTGGAACGGCGTAAACGAAAAGAACCTGCGCGCAGGTTCGGTGCTGGTTGTGGAGCAGTAGGCCAGCTTCTGGGCTTTGCTTCAGTCTTTTGCTGTTCGGCACAGCGTCATGGCGTTAGCCCCTTCGGCTGACGCCATTCTGGTAAAAGCCGCACCTGTGGCCGATAAAACGGGATCTGCCCCCAGCAATGTCGCAACAAACTGATAAAAAAAGAAGAATTTGGTTGACACCTTCCCCTCTTTGGGGCAAGTTCTCGTTTCGCGCAACGGCAGTGACCTTGAAACGACACACAAGCGAAACAAAGTTTTGCAGAGTCGAAGAAAGTGATTGACGGGGTGCGAAAAGAGGTGCATAAGTCTCCTCCACGCTCATACAAAACTGCATAATGACTTTGATTCGCCTGCCCGGAGAGATTTCGGGAATGCGAAAAAAGTGATTGACAGGGTGAGCAAAGGGGTGCATAAGTCACCTCCGTTCTTACAAAAACTGAATACAGCTTGCAGCAACGCCGCCGAAAGATTTTCGGCGGGATTGAAAAAAAGTTGTTGACAGC
>JAQVZK010000153.1 GCA_028708195.1 Desulfovibrio sp. | reverse complement strand
GGGATAGTTGAGTCTGGCCGCCAGCTGTTTGATGCAGCTGGTTTTGCCGCAGCCTGTGGGGCCGAAGACATAGAGCGGTTCCTGCAGTCCCCGCGGGTTGAGAAACCAGACCACAACATCCCGGCTGAACTCGTGGAATATGTAGTCGAGGTCTAGGGCCGGGGTGTATGCAGATGCTGCCGCGTAGCCCCTGACAGTAGTGCCGGATGGTTTACCGCTGAACACCTGACCAGCGTCGAGGTCGGTGGGCTGAAGAGAATCAAGGCCAGAAGTAAGATTGGTGTGCATCACTTCTCCTGTGTGTTCTATTGACACGTTTAACTTGAATGTACACAATGAAGACATAGGAGGATCCCATGTCTACAGTCACAGCACGATTGGATACGGCTACGCAGGCGCAGCTTGAAAAACTTGCCGCAGCTACCTCGCGTTCTCGTTCATGGTTGGTAGCAGAGGCGGTGAGGCAATATGTGACCGAACAGTCCTGGCAGATTGAGGCTATTCAGGAAGGTGTTCGTCAAGCAGATGAGGGGAATTTTGCTTCAGACCATCAGGTGACGGAAGCCTTTGCTCGTTGGGGCGTCGATGCAAAGTAGGGAAGTGCGCTGGCTCACCCTGGCCCTTGAAGACTTGCATGACATTGCGACATATCTGGTTGAAAAGGACTTGGAGGCAGGAAAACAGGTAGCCCAATGCCTATGGAATGCGGGGCAAAGTCTTGCCTCACTCTCTTCGCGGGGAAGAGCTGGCAGGGTCGCAGGGACTCGTGAGCTTGTATTGACAGATTTTCCGTATTTTATTGCATACCGGGTTGTTAAATCCGAAGTTCAGATTCTTCGTGTTCTGCATACCGCGCGGCGGTATCCTCAATAGTTACCCAACAGCAACTTCATACGTTACCATGCTTATTTTTATTGGTTTCAGTTGATTGGCGAAATGGTTAGGCGTTCGAAAGGCGCACCCATGCGCTCACAGCGGGCCAGCAAGGCATCCACGTCAATGTCACCCAAGCCTTCAAAGCGGAAGATGGCAGCCAGTTCTTCATGTAGGGCTTCGCGATTAAGCGTGCTGCGTCCTGCTGCCACTGACATGCGAAAACGATGCTTCCCTGCCTGTACCCAGTCCCGTGTGCCAGCCTGGCGATGAACCAGCTTAAGCACCGCCTCCATTTCTTTGATTTCTTTATCCAAAGCCGTGCGTTGCTCCTTGAGGGCAGCCAGTTTTTCAAGCGCCGGTTCCCATTGCGGCATCTGCACTCCCTGTGGGAATTTGGGGCAATCGCCATTATATTCGCAGTAGGAACAGATTGGGTAAAAACCTTGGGCGCAAGTTACCTCTGAAAGGGACAAGTTCCCGGCACGGTGGGCCGTGAGGTCGCCCCAAAGCTGTGTTGCGTGGTCAAGAGCCGTATCGAGCATGGCCTGATTGAAAGTGTAGGGACCAAAGGTGGTCACGTCCTTCATGGAAAGGCAAAGCAACCATGCCTCCATGCTTGTCTTGTCAGCAGTTGTAGGCAACTGAAGTCCAAGCCGGGTATGGCAAAGCTGAGGGAAGGTCATTTTGTCATGTAGAAGCGTGCCGTCCTCAGCGCGAAGGCTGAAGACGGGCTTGCTCCATGCTTTTGTTAGCAGGCCGATCTGTCCGTGCAATTGCAGCAGATGGGAATCGTGCGGGGTGCCGGGCAGCTTGTCAGTGCTCTTCACTTCCAGAATTCGTATGGCATTGACGGGCGCACCCCAGACCAGCACAAAATCAAGATGAGCCTTGATGGGTACGCCCTGATGCTGCCAGCTTATTTCTAGCTGGGGCAGTACATGCAGGCCCAGCGAAGCCAGAGCCTGCCCAACCCCGGATTCAAACCAATGCCCCCGTTGCAGGGGCAGCAGACGCTCCAGGCTATTTGGCGTTGGCACCACTTTACGGGCGAGCGCGGCACGAGGGCATTCCCAATGCTGGCCGATGTCGCTCATGCCCACATACGTGGATCTGTCGCCCAGATGAGCTGCGGTACTTTTCTGAGAGACCGCCTCCAGGCCCTGACGAATTAATGCCCGCAAACCTTCCGTGCGGTCTGTGTTTATCATGATTTCATCCCCACAAAAGTAAGAGGGCCGCCATCAGGCAGCCCTCTCACTCGGTATTTTTATTTTTGCTATGCGGCATCAACATACTTCCACCACAATTTACGTTGCGGGTTCCAGCGGAAGCCCGCGCCTGTGAGTATTTCCTTTTTGGCTTGCGTGTTGCCGCTGGCAATGATGCAGGGCCGCCCATCCTGAGCTGTCACCTGTTGATAAGTAATGCCCTCCAGTGGGGGAAGATTTTCAAGTGCTGCTGCCGGTCGATTTGAAGTGACTGGAGAACTATTCGCGACGTTAGTGCCGCCCGAAGCCGCTTTTCGCGCCTCAGGGGCGTTTACGGGCAATCTCGGACGTGAGGGCGTTTTTCGGCCAGTTCTTGCCCCTTCTCCATCGTCATCTTCCGTGACCATGCCCAACATGGCGGTTAGAGCGTAGCGACGGCAATAGGTCATGGCCGACCCCATGCCCTGCGGGTCAGCCTTGGGCAGAGGAACTACCGCAAGGGAGCTTTGCCACTGCCCAGACTCCGCATGCGTCAGCTTGGTAACCAAGCCCAAAGAGTTGGGCTGCTCCACAGGCACAGGGTACTGGCACAGCCAGATGCCGTTTTCGATGAGCGCATCACGACAGGCATCCATGACGCTATTCAGGCTGGCGTACCAGCTTTTGGTGAAGGGATTTTCAGCGTCCCTGGCAATAGGTTGTACCGTTCGCTGCACGTTGAGCAGGGCCTTTGCCACATCAGTAATGTTTTCTGATTGGTATTGATTCATATAAGCATCCTCCTTAGATAGCAAAACGACAAAATCCCGCCCAGCTTATTGCTGGACAGGGCTTTCAGATCGATTTGAAATGCTATTCTGGTATTCTTGAAAGAGTAATATAGCCTTAAAGTTTGATGAATAACATTGTTCTATGTTCCATGTTTAATTCCTGCGTCAGAAACACTAACTGTTCAATAAATACTTTTCGGGGAAAGGGTCACCATGCAGAGACTTGCCTTAGCCTATGCTGAGATTTCAGAGAGCCAAGGCCTTGATGCTCTCTGTTCCAAACCATCGTGATAGAGTATCCAATGCCGCCGGACTCAATCCTTGTGTAAAAAGTAATGCGAGCCTGCGTTTTGGGGGCAGGTCACTGGCCAGAGGGGGCACCCTCTGGCCAGAAACAGAAAGGCGGCATAGCTAATGAATTTGTCCACTTCTAAAAAGTGAACCCACGCCTTTTGTTGTTGTCTTCCGTGTGGCGTAGGATTAAAATAAAATTTTATGTTATCGTGGGGGAAGTTTAATGAGTTCAGTTTTTACGTCTCAAGACATTTCAGGGCTAGCCAGTCGACCTTTGTTGAAGTGGGCTGGTGGCAAGACTCAATTGCTAAGTGAAATTCTTCCTAAGATTCCCCCCCAATATGGCCGATTCATAGAGCCTTTTTTCGGTGGAGGAGCGGTATTTTTTGCAGTACGACCAGAAAATGGAATCATTGCAGATAGCAATCCAGAGTTAGTTAACTTGTATCGTTCCGTTGCGGCAGACGTAAATGGCGTGATCGCTCAATTGCGGCGCTATGAAAATACTGAAGACGTGTTTTATGCCGTTCGATCATTGGATAGGACAAAACTGTCAAACATTGAGGCTGCCGCTAGAACTATTTTTCTGAATAGGACATGTTTCAATGGCCTGTACAGGGTTAATAAATCTGGTCAATTTAACGTGCCTTTTGGACGCTATAAGAATCCAAAAATTATTAATGAGGATGCGCTAGGGGCTGCATCTATACTACTCAGTAAAACCACCATTATTTGTGGTGATTACAAAACGGTCCTAAAGGAAAATGCTCAAGCAGGAGACTTCATTTTTCTTGACCCTCCCTATCTGCCTGTTTCTGAATATGCAGACTTCAAGCGATACACCAAAGAGCAGTTTTACGAAGAAGATCATATTGAGCTGGCCGCAGAGGTAAAACGCTTACATGAACTAGGATGTTACGTGATTTTGACGAACTCAAATCATCCTTTGGTGCATGAGCTGTATCGGGAATTCGCTGTCGAAGTAGTGCCAACAAAGAGATATATCTCATGTAACGGGAAAGGACGCACTGGAGAGGATGTGATTGTTACCGTTCCTCCAAGGCCTTGTTTTAACCTGAGATTGGTTCCTGCGCCACTGTCGCCGCAAGCCATGCGATACCCTTCGACCCGCTATATGGGGTCAAAAAACAAGCTGCTAACCGAGCTTTGGGCAGTCGCTTCGCAATTTAATTTTGATACTGCAATAGACCTCTTCTCTGGTTCTGGTGTGGTTGGTTTGAGGTAGGTCGTCAAATTCGTACGCCATATTAAGCGGCAATCGGCAGCTTTGGTTTCATCATCCCGCTTCTGACAAACGCCGCCGGTGAGAGATAGCCAAGTGCTGCCTGGCGTCTTTGTCGATTATAAAAAACCTCAATATACTCTGTCACATCTGTAATTGCTTCTGCCTGTGATCTGTAGCTTTTGCGATGGACCAACTCATTCTTCAATAAGCCCCAGAAGCTCTCCATGGGGGCGTTGTCGTAACAATCCCCTTTTTTGCTCATGGAACAGATCAGACCATATGCATGGAGCTTTTTCTGATAAGCTGCGCTGCAATACTGGCTGCCGCGATCCGAATGCAAAATCAGTCCCACAGGTGGGCGGTGGAAACGCACCGCCTTCATCAATGCAGCCAAGACAAGCCCGGTATCCATACGCTCAGCCAGACTGAAGCCGACAATTTCCCGGCTGTGTAAATCTTTGATTCCGGCAAGATATACCCAGCCCTGCCGTGTGGGGATGTAGGTTATGTCACTCACCCACACGCGGTTGTGCTCGCCCGGCGTGAAATCACGGTTCAGAAGATTGGAAGCGACCGGCAACGCGTGATTTGACTCCGTGGTGCGGATAACCCGTCGTTTGCGCTTACAGACGAGGCCCAGTTCACGTCGGAGCTGCTTGACCTTCCAGAGGCTGACGGCACAACCGCTTGCCACGAGTTCCCGGTGCAACCGCTCCGCGCCGTATGTGCCGCGTGTTCTCTGGTGGGCAGCCAGAACCTCGGCCTCCAGACGAGTTGTCTTGTTTGATGGGGCAGCGTCGCGTTTGAGCCAGCCGTAGTATCCACTGACAGATGCGTGCAAAACCAGGCAAATAAAACGGACAGGATATCGGTGTCGCAAAGCACTGACTGCGGCGTACCTCACAGCGACTCTTTGGCAAAGTACGCCGCCGCTTTTTTTAGAATGTCGCGCTCCATACGCAGCAGGGCGTTTTCTTTCTTCAACCGCGCCAACTCCGCATCCTGCTCACTCACGCCCGGCTTCAAGGCGAACTCGTGCTTGTCCAGTCGGTACTGCGTAACCCAATTCGCTAAAGTTTTCATAGGAACAGACAACCTTCGCGCTGTTTCCGTTACGCCGAAGCCATCCTCAACCGCCATGGTGACGGCTTGCTGCCTCAATTCCTGTGAATAACGTCCTCGTGGTGTTTTCGTCATAGAACCTCCTCATATGGATATGAACTATGGCGTCCGTTTTTTCCAGCCTACCTCAGTTATATGTTGAAGTCGCATGGCAAAACTGTAGTCAGCAATGACTACATGGCGATGTCAGCGACGTTTGCCAAAGCGATGATCGAGAACAACGAGGTCACTTTGTCGCAGGCTGAGGCATTAGCGTTACTTGAGCTGGACAAGCCAATAGATAAATTTGTTGAAACAAAATTTCAGGGGCTGTATTTTAGTGATGACGATAATCGTTTGATCGATGTTGTGCGGGCCAATATTAAGGCCCTCAAAAGTCCGTATAAGCGGGCTATTGCCATGTCAGCATTGATTCGGG
>JAQVZK010000152.1 GCA_028708195.1 Desulfovibrio sp. | reverse complement strand
ATTATCTAAAAAAAGCATTGTATCAAGTGAATCCAGTATGCCGTCGGTACCCATCAGCGACAGGGACGGGCTGTACTTGTGGGAGATATCTCCACCTTCCTGAGTCATGCGCAGAGCTTCGGCGAGTATTTTATGTATTTCTTCCTGGCTGATCATAATACTGTGTCCTTTTTCATTTTTTTGCTATAGGGCACCAGCGTGGCAGTTAAAAAAGGTTCTATCTGGTGTCGGGTATCCCCGTGCCTGAAAGCGCTTTTTTACAGATGAGCAGGTACTCGTCCGGGGTGTCGTGCCCCGGCATATGCATAGGACGAAAAGTTTCACCGCCGGGAATTCTTTCTTTGTACAGGCGGTACGGCTGATTTTTTTAAAGCCTTGAGCCGCAGCAAGAAGGCGAAGGTTCTTGTTGCTGCCACCACGTGATTGAAAATATTATTTATTTTAAGCGATTTTTCAGCCCATGCAAAGACAGTTTCGCAGGCTGCTGCCGCTAGCCCCTTGGGGGCGTGGTCTTCAATATAGAGACCATCAATGTAAAATTCATATTTTGAGACGTAAAGTCATTAAGGTCTACCTGCCGTGCAGGATTTAATTACTGAAAATGAAAAAGAAAAAAGACGACTGAAATGCGACAATGTAATTATTAAGAATTTATTGCATGATTTAATTAGTAATTTAAATGCTGTTACTAAATGATTATTCGCTTGATTTACACCACTGGTCTGGCGTTGCAACAATGTTTGCGCTTTGTGTGTCAGCAGATGTTACCACCTTGAGTGTCAGGAATTTTCCCTGGTTTTACGGCCAGAAAATTTGCTGTGCCAGTATTGGATGCGTTTTGCCCTGGGTTCCGATTGCTCTTGCATATAGTCGCATACAGGTAAAACGACTGTTTTATCAAGCGAAAGTATGGCCGAAGCCCACGAAAGTCCCGCCCCGAAAGAGCAGAGCATGCTGGTTTTGTGTCCTGTGACTGAAGGCTCAGAATTTTCTTTGGCATAATGGGCGCAAATAAGTGCCGGGATGGATGACACGCCCAAATTGCCATAGCGGCTTAAAGACTCGTCAGGTACGCGGTCTTTGCGGATTCCGACTCTTTTGGCAATGGAATCAACAATGATCTTGTTTGCCTGATGCAGAAAAAGTCTGTCCACATCTTTGGCCTCAAGTTCTTCAGACTTGAGGTGCTTTTGTATGTGCGGTGGCACAACGGAGGTGCTGAAGGTATAGATGCCCATTGGGTCCATCCAGATGGAACAATAGTTGCCAAGGGTCCAGGGGTTACCCTTGGCGTCAGTTATGGTCTGATTGAACGAGCTGTCCGCTCCTTCGGAACCAATATTCGGAATACGGCTCCCGCCGCCAGGAATAATCAGGGCTTCATGCTTGCTGCCGTCTGTGCCGAAAGAAAAGCTCATGGGGGAGGGCTCTTCACTGTACTCAATCTAGGCAGCGGTGCCCGCATCACGAAAGATTGGCCCCACCACCCTGTTGGCGGCAGGCTGAAAGCGCCCTGGAGTATCGCCTGCCAGAAGCAGCACTTTTTTGCATGCACCCGAGGCAACAAGGCTTGCCGCCATCCACAGGGCGTTCACAAAACCAGAGCATCCGGCATTCATGTCCATAGCCACGCAGCTTCTGGGAAGGCCCAGTTTGTATTGCAGAATGGCTGCGCTGGCTGGCAGCAGGTAGTCTGCGCTGTGGCTCACAAAAAGGATGGCGCCAATGTCGTTTGTGCTTGTATTGGTGCGGTCTAAAAGTGTTTTTGCTGCTTGAGCGCACATGTCTGATGCCGTAACGTCATCATCTGCCCTGCGTCGCGTGTGCAACCCGCTCACTGCTGCAAAGCGTCGGGCCTGGGCCGGGTCTTCTGAAAAATATCCAAGCTCGTTTTCAATGGATATTTTATGCCCGGCAACCACGGTGCTTATGGCGGTGAGGGTCGCATGCGTGAAGCGTGTATTGGTCATTTTTTTCTCTGTGGGCTGGCAAATCAGTCAAAAATGGTGGCTGATTTGCCATTTGAAGGAATGTGCTTTTTATTTTACTTTTTGCAAGACTGCGCTTTACGGCGCTGTTGACAACAAGCTGTATTTATATGTTTTTGCATAAAAACGATGTTTCTATGACCAGATTATTCATCTGAAGTGCAGGGATAGCGTCATCTTTATTGTCCCACTATCCTGATGCTTTTATTTTATACGATTAAATGGAGAGTTATTGCAAATGATCAAGAAAGACGTTTTTGATTTTATTCATGCTGCCATTTTGCGTATTTTGTCTGAAGAAAAGGGCGCGGATCCGTTGATTGAAGAAAAACGCCCCTCATAAGCAAAGGCGGAATCCTTTTATCATTGATGCTTGTGGAGCTGATGTTGACCCTGGAAGAATATTGCATAGACAATAATAGGCGATTCATATGGGCTCGTGACAGTATCATGTCAGAAAAAAACAGCCCTTACCATACCGTGGGCACACTGGTAGACTATATATGTTCCTTGCCAGTCCTTGAGCAGGAGAAATAGCATGACCGATCGGCATATTGTTATAACGGGTGTCAGTGGCGGCCTGGGCAGGCATCTGGCCATGTGCGCCGTGCAAAAAGGGTATGGCGTAACAGGGCTTTGCCGTACGCCCCCTGCAGATATACCGTGCCAGATGCTTGCCTGCGATGTCAGCGTTGCAGAGCAGGTGGCCGATTGTTTTGCCCAGTTGCGGCACATTCCCTTGTGGGCAGTTATCAATGCTGCGGGCGTTGCAGCGATGAACCTTACGTTGACAACACCACCAGAAACCATGCGCCGCATTGTGGAGGTTAACCTGCTCGGAACCATGTACTGCTCAGCTCAAGCCGGGCGTTTACTGGCCCGTCGCAAGGGCGGCAGAATAATAAATTTTTCGTCCATTGCCGTGGCCTTGGGGCTTGAGGGCGAAAGCGCCTATGTGGCCGCCAAGGCGGGTGTAGAAGGTTTTACCCGGGCCTTTTCGCGTGAGATGTCTTCCTTTGGGGTAACGGTCAACGCTGTTGCACCCGGCCCCATTCCCACACAGCTCACCGCCGGGGTGCCCCAGCGCAAAATTGACGCCCTGGTAGAAAGGCAGGTTGTGCGTCGTCAGGGCAGCCCGGATGATGTCTGGCAAACGGTTCAGTGGTTGCTGGATGACGCAAGTGGCATGATATCTGGTCAGTGCCTTCATGTGGGGGGAGTGTGAGCCTGTATCGTGAGTTTTGCCTGCGCAGTGCAGCCCCCGCCCCCTAAACTTTTATTTTTGTTTCAGGGGGTTGCAAGGAGCCTCCTGCCGCTAAGCAGGGTTTACAGAGGTAACGCCAGCAGGGTTTACAGAGGTAACGCCAGCAGGGTTTACAGAGGTAACGCCAGCAGGGCTATCACTGCCTCAAGGGGATCTGCCCTTGCGGCAAGGCTGCGATATGAAACCTTTCGCTCATTCTTAAAATACGCTAGCTTACGCGTTTGGCAGCAGGAACAATTTGAAGGCGGATCTGTATGGGTAAGTTTGTGCTGGACAGTGTGGAGCTTGCGGGCTGCGCAGTGGTGCTGGGTGAAAACACGCTGCACCTTGAAGACGAACCGCAGCACTGGGGTCATGACAGCACGCAGCTCTCTCGTCTGCAAAAGCGGCTGGGCATGGATGCGCGGCAGGTTGCAGCACCCGGCACCACAACAGGTGACATGTGCCGGCAGGCCGCCGCATCCCTCATGCAGGCCATGAATATTGACCGGCAGGATGTCACGGCCATTGTCTCGGTAACCCAGACACCAGACTATCTCCTGCCGGGCAACGCCTATGTGCTCCATTCTGCCCTTGGGCTTTCCAAAGAAACGGTCGCCATTGATGTTTGTCAGGGCTGCGCCGGGTTTGTCTATGGCCTGTGGCTGGCTGGCATGATGGCCAGGGCAGCAGGCGGCGGCGGGGTGCTGCTGTGCGCCGGTGATACGCTTTCGCGCGCTGCCAACAAAAATGACCACACAACAGCGCCAATTTTTGGTGATGCTGGCAGCGCTGCCTGGATTCGGTTTTGCCCGGATGCGGAGAAAATGTATTTTGTTCTGCGCGCAGACGGCCGCGAACTGGAAAAACTGTACATTCCGGCGGGCGGGGCGCGCATGCCAGCTTCTGCATTGACAGGGGCAGAGCAGGTCTACGAGGACGGAAACACCCGCTCTGCGGACAACCTGCGTATGGACGGTGTGGGTATTTTTTCCTTCACGATGGCAGAACAACCCCGGTTGCTGCACGATATTTTGCAATTTTCAGGCTACAGCGCAGAGATGATCGACTACTTTGTCATGCATCAGGCAAATCGGTATATTGTTGAAACCGTAGCTAAAAAAGCTGATATCCCGGAACACAAAGTGCCTGCGGCAATGTTTTCGCGCTATGGAAACCTGAACTCTGCGTCCATTCCCGGTGTGCTTTGTGGCGAACTTGCCGCAAGCGCACGCGAAAATAATCTGAACGTTGTTTTGCAGGGTTTTGGCGTGGGGCTCTCCTGGGGCGCGTGCCAGACCAGGTTGCGGCATGTACATTGCCTTGACCCACAACTCTACAATACTGTTTCTGAATAATCCTTTTGTTCATCTGTCTGCGTCAAAAGGCTGTTTTTTACGCAAGTCATCTACCGTAAGAGTGCATTCATTTCTTAAACAAAGTTTTTTTCTTTGCTCTTGGTACAACATCATTAATCCTTGAACTGGTGCGGCTGGTGCGCTTGCCCAGATCATCACCGACATCCGGCTGTTCTTGGCCTTGGCGGCACCCTCATGCTATAGATGTTCCTCCAGTCTTCTCTGACTGCAGAGCCGGGGAGCTTGCCTTCCCGGTCCAGAGCAGATACGCCAACTTTACACCGTCCTGACATAGAGTATCTTGGCCCGAACGCCAGTGTCATCAAAAGGAGCATTTCATGAAAATTGTCATTGCGCCGGACTCCTACAAGGAATGTTTGTCGGCCCTACAGGTTGCCACGTGCATTGAGTCGGGCTTTCGAGAAGTGTTTCCTGACGCTGTTTACGTCAAGGTTCCCGTGGCAGACGGTGGTGAAGGCACAGTGGAGGCTATGGTCGAAGCTACCGGGGGCCAGTGCGTGGCTGTGACGGTCAAAGGCCCTCTTGGTGGACCGGTGGAGGCTTTTTATGGCCTGACTGGTGACGGCACTACGGCTGTTATTGAGATGGCCACCGCCAGCGGCCTGGAGCTTGTGCCCCCTGAAAAGCGCAATCCGCTCAAAACCACAAGCTATGGCACCGGTGAACTGATCCGTGCTGCCCTTGACGCCGGAGCCCGCAAATTCATCCTTGGCATTGGCGGCAGCGCCACCAACGAGGGTGGCGCTGGCATGCTTCAGGCCCTTGGCGTGCGACTGCTTGATGCTGACGGTCACGAAATCGAGCCCACAGGGCTTGGGCTCGGCAAGTTGGCCAGCATCGATATGTCTACCTTTGACGCCCGCTTGAAAGAATGCGTTATTGACGTTGCCTGCGATGTGGATAACCCCCTGTGCGGCCCGCGTGGCGCATCGGCCATTTTTGGACCACAAAAAGGCGCTACCCCAGAACTTGTGCAGCAGCTTGACGGCTACCTTAAAAATTTTGCCGCCATCACGCTTCGCGATCTTGGTGTGGATATGTCTGAAATATCCGGCGCTGGTGCCGCTGGCGGCATGGGCGGGGGCATGTATGCCTTTCTTGGTGGGCGCTTGCGTCCTGGCAGCGAGATCGTCACAGAAGCCGTGGGGCTGGACGCTATGGTCAGAGACGCGGACCTTGTTATCACTGGTGAAGGCCGCATTGACGGCCAAACTGCCTTTGGCAAAGCCCCAATGGGGGTCGCCAGGGTGGCAAAACTTTACGGCAAGGCTGTTATCGCCATCGGCGGTTCACTGCGGCACGACGCAGGTGTGGTGCATAAGCATGGCATTGACGCCGTTTTCAGCATCCTTTCCAGCC
>JAQVZK010000151.1 GCA_028708195.1 Desulfovibrio sp. | reverse complement strand
CGTCACACGCGAAGTTCTTACCCGGCCCATGCTGCAAAGCGGCGTCAACATACTGCCCGCCGGAGACGAATCCACCGCCGACTACGTCCTCTATCTGGACATACAGCGGCTTGACGGCAATTTTGACCAAAAAGCCGTACTGGACGCGCGCTGGACCCTGCGCAACAAGTTCAACGACGTGCTCGCACGGGGCATTGTTGTTGATGAAGAAACCGTGACTGGCAAGAGCTATGATGTGCTCACTGCTGCGGAAAGCCGTCTCGTGCAAAGAATGGCGGAACACCTGGCCCAACGTTTACCCGGCCTTACGGGAGGCAAGCAGTGAGTTTGACGGCGGCAGCGCAACGCAGCCGCATTCTGCTGGTGGATGATGCGCCGGAAAATCTGCGTATTCTGAGCGAGACCCTGCGCACAGACTATACGATCATGTTCGCAAAAAACGGCCCCGACGCCTTGCGCCTGGCCACTGGCACGCCCAAACCGGACCTCATCCTGCTGGATGTCATCATGCCAGGCATGGACGGATACGAGGTCTGCCGACGCCTTAAAGAAGACTCCACCACGCGCGATACCCCCATCATGTTCATCACCGCGCAAAATGAAGAGACGGACGAGGCAACCGGCCTTTCGCTGGGCGCCCAGGACTATATCATCAAACCCTTCCGCGCGTCTCTCGTGCGTAACCGCGTCGCCAACCAGTTAAAATACAAGCGCTATCGCGACCACCTCAATGAACTGGTACACGAGCGTACACGCCAGTTGGCCCTCACCCAGGAGGCCACAATTCACGCTATGGCCACCCTGGCGGAATGGCGCGATACTGAAACCGGCGCGCACATCAAACGCACGCAAAACTATGTGAAGGCTCTCGCCCTGCACATGTCTGCCCTGCCCCAATACCGCAACACACTGGATGCCGACGCCATTTCATGGCTTTACCTCTCTGCGCCACTGCACGATGTGGGCAAGGTGGCCATTGCCGATACCGTTCTGCATAAACCCGGGCCGCTGACGGATGAGGAATATGAGGCCATGAAGGCACATACCGCCCACGGCAAGGCCGTACTTGCTGCCGCCGACAAGTTTCTGGGCGAGGATTCCTTTTTGAAAATGGCCCGCGATATTGCCTATTGCCACCACGAGCGATGGGACGGACGAGGCTACCCGCGAGGGCTCAAAGAGGACGAAATACCACTTTCTGCCCGGCTTATGAGCCTCGCTGACGTGTACGACGCCCTGCGCAGCCAACGGGTCTATAAACCGGCCATGCCTCATGAAACGGCTGCTCAAATTATTTTTGACGGCAAAGGCACCCAGTTCGACCCCGAAGTGGTGGAAGCTTTTGGGGCCATTCAGGCAGAATTTAAGGCCATTGCCAAAAGGTACACCGATTAGAGTATTTTGGGCGGGAAATACTCTGTGCGGGAGGTACCCGAAGACTAGAGTCTTTTTGTGGGGGAGGAACCCTTTTGTAAAAGAGTCCCTTCCCCACACCCCCGCCCCCTGAAGCTTTTATTATTTCACCGTGCCACAAAGAGCGTCCTGCCCAGAAGGAGGTGTGCCCCAAGGGCGTACCTTTCAGGCATATCTCGGTATTGGCAGATCTTTCTGGTACTCCACGGTCTTGGCAACGCCTTTCAGGCATACCACTGCCCGAAGCATGACCGGCTCAAGCTCGTCTAAAACTCTATGCAACAAAAAACATGGCAGCCGAAAAATCCGGCTGCCATGTTTTTTGTAATTATTCACCATGGGCGAAGATGCGCTGTGCGCAACATTTCATAGCAGAAATGCCCGCAAAATATTGTTCTCGGTCAGTCAGTGCCGCAAAATATACCGGCGGCCCTATTCTGCCTTGAGCGGGTATGGCAAAATGCAAAGCCCCAACGGCCCAAGCCGTGCTGCGCAAACCACGTTTACGCGGTAAAGCTGCTTACGCCATTGTCCTTCCCGTCAGGCTCAGGGGGTAACCATAACCTTTGCCGGGCGCAACAAACGCTCCCCCAGCTTGTAACCACGCTGCAACACACGCGCAACAGAACCCGGGGCAAGCTCGGGCCGGGCATCAAAGCCCACCGCTTCATGCAGGGCAGGGTTGAATTCTTCCCCTTCTTCACCAACGGGCTTCAGGCCATACTTACTCACAGCATCAAGCAGAAGCTTGTGGGTCATGGCAACGCCCTGCACCATGTCCTTACACACTTCATTGGTGCTGCCATATTGTAATGCCAATTCAAGATTATCAAGACTCGGCAAAAGATCACTCAAAACCTTGTCTGCGGCATAGCGCACCTGATCGTCATGTTCACGCTTGAGACGCTTTTGAAAATTATCCATCTCAGCGGCCATGCGCAGACGTGTTTCTTCCACCTCTGCCTTGCAACGTGCTTCAATTTCTGCAACAGAAAGTTCGGTGTTCTGTTCCAAATTTACTTCGGTCATGTCGTCCAGCGAGACGGGGTCCATCACGCCATCCAAACCCTGAATATCTTCAGGATTGCAAAAATTCAGGCTGTCCTCCGAAAATGGGTTTTCGGTTGGCGCGGCCTCCCCATAAGACTTCTGCATCTTGTGACGCTGCATGATTCCTCCCAAATCGCTCCGCCCTCGGACGGTGCGTTCATCTGAGTTAACTAAGTTCCCACTCCCCGACTGTCAAGGCTGCACAGCCACTTGACGTCTTTATGGTTTAAAATATAAGCTTACATATATTTATTTTGTAATTTTTAAACGAATAATCACAGAACCGCCAGATATCTTAGTCAACCGCCTGCTGAAATTAACGATTTCATCTGCTTACCAGGGGAACCCCCGTAGTTTTCACTGCTATTAGTTACTATTTATTTCACATGATTATCTAAATGGCTTTCGTCTGCGTGCTCCCAACTCTGACGTCCCCTTTTCACAGGAGGCTATTTGATGGCTTGGTGCACTATTATTGCTCTATGTTTCATTATCATTCCTCTACCTTTAATGGCAGAAGAGATACAATTTTCTCCAAAAATTGGGGTACAGTTTCTGCCTGAGCTCGCCTGCACAGACAATGACCAGGAATACTGCATAAAATCATTGCCGCAAAAACTTGATGTTACAGCACCGGTAGTTGAAGACCCTGACTGGTACGTTTCACCGTCCGGCTGCAATACCCTCAAACCGCGCTATGTGGGGTGCCGGGCCGAGACACAGTATCTGCGTGTTTTGGCGGAGGCCTTGAACGGCAACCCTGTGGCAATGGCCGATCTTGTCATTCACATCCAGTGCGCTGCGTCAACGCTGGCCAGCACCTATCCTGGCATTCCCGCTTTTATGCATTCCACGGCTTTCTGGCTTGACTGGGCAGCCCAGTACACTTCCCCTGGCTGGGTGTACGCCAGACTGGCCCTTTATAATGAAGGCATCGGCAACACGCGCAGCGCGTATACCCGGGGGGCTTTTCTCGGGGACCCCAAATCCATGCATGCCTACGCGACCCTCTGGAATACAGGCACAAACCTGCAATGGCTGTTACTGGCGGCTGACGCAGGGTATGCCCCGGCCGCGCTTGAAATTTCGCGCTGGTACCGATTTGGCGGGGATAAATGCGGCTATACCCTGCCCAATTCACCCAATGAATCCATAGCGCACCAATACCTCTCCATTGCCATGAACGAGGGCTACGCACGCGCATTTGGCGTCGCAGTATATGAAATTCTGACGTCTGAAAATGCCCAGGCGCAGATGGAAGACGCCTATGCCTATACCCAGATTGCCCGTGCTCTTGAAAAGACAGACAACGGTCTTTTGCTGTTATACAGGCCGCTCCCTGCAGTTGAACCTGTGAACCTTGATGATGTGCGGGAGTATGCCAGATACGCCTTCATGCCATTTCGGCTCATGAATATTGAAAAAACACATTTGGGTCAGGCTCAAAAATTCTCCAAAGGCCTGCGCCCTCTTGAGGCTCAGGGCATGAACGCGGCCACAGACAAGGCCGCCGCATGGCTTCGCAAGCATCAGGCACACAGAGAGGCGACCCTGAACGCAGAACGTAAGCGTAGAAAAGCATTGACTGTACGGCTTCGCGAGCAATGCCTCCCGGCACTCAGCTCTCTTGCCGCCCGGCCTGACACTCCCGCCCAAAACGTAGACGCGCAAGTTGATGCCCTGACAGCTTCGAGTGATTCACCCGGCTAGCCGTTCAAAAGCCTAACCCGCCTAACCGCCCCACTTCTGCCTTGAGCAAATAAAAACAAACGCTGCGTTTCGTTTTGGTCTCCCCATTGTCTGCCGCTGTTGCCTTTGGGGTCAGGCTGAGTCTCGACATTCCTCCGCCCCTTCTGTATATTCCTCCAACTGAGGTGAGGAAAATACTATGACATGCCGGACATTGACACTGCACAACGAGCAGGAGTGGCCCAAGCTTGCCCAATGGCTGCAAGGGCGTAACAACCCGGGTGACGGGGTGGAAAGCGCCGTACGCGACATTATAGCCGCTGTGCGCGAAAGGGGCGATGATGCCCTGGTGGAATATACCCGTAACTTTGACTGCCCGGACTTTGCGCCGCCGCTTCGCGTAAGCGAGCAGGAGATAGCCCGTGCCGCCGCTTCTGTTCCCATCGAAAACAGGGAAGTCATCAGCCAGGCCGCAGCCCATATTCGGGCCTTTCATGAGGCCCAGTTGGAAAAATCCTGGTTTACCACAAGGCCTGACGGCAGCATTTTGGGTCAGCACGTTCTGCCAATGGACGCTGCAGGCCTTTATGTGCCAGGGGGCCAGGGCGGCAACACCCCCCTTATCTCCAGCCTGCTCATGTGCGCCATACCCGCGCAGGTCGCAGGCGTGCCACGCCTTGCCATCTGCACCCCCCCACGCAAAGACGGCACCGTCAACCCGCATATTCTGGCCGCTGCCCACCTGCTGGACATTGAAGAAGTCTACCGGGTAGGCGGGGCATGGTCCATTGCGGGCATGGCCGCTGGCACGCAAAGCATCGCCCCGGTGGATGTTATCGCCGGGCCTGGCAATATTTTTGTGACCACAGCCAAACGCCTGTTGCAGGGGCTTGTCGGCATTGACATGATCGCTGGTCCCAGCGAGGTGCTCATCCTGGCCGACTCTTCCGCTAATCCGGCATGGGTAGCGGCAGACATGCTTTCACAGGCAGAGCACGACACCCTTGCTTCCGCCATCTGCGTCACCGACGACCCGCGCCTGGCCGAGACTCTTCGTCAGGAGCTGGACAAGCAGTGCATGGCCCTGCCCAGAGCCACCACCGCCGCGCGCTCACTTGAAGAATGGGGCGCCATCGTGGTTACCCCCAACTTGAGCGTGGCCGTGGCCGTGGCCAATATGGTGGCCCCGGAGCATCTGGAAATCTGCACGCGTGACCCGTGGGGCGTACTGCCCCATATCCGCCATGCCGGAGCCGTCTTTTTGGGCCAGCACAGCCCCGAAGCTGTGGGCGACTACTTTGCAGGGCCGAACCACGTGCTGCCCACCTTGGGCACGGCACGTTTTTCTTCAGCCCTTTCGGTGCAGACCTTCTGCAAAAAAACCAGCATTGTTGCCGCCTCATCAACATTTTTGCAGCAAAACATGCAGGCTATCGCGGCACTTGCCCGTATGGAAGGGCTTGAAGCGCACGCCCGCAGCGTGGAAGCACGCGCAAAAAAATAATCCGGCTGACAGTATCAGGAGCCCTCATGAAAGTTGTGGTCAAGACAGATATCAGCGCCTACCCCCTGCTCTCCCGCGGGAAGGTTCGTGACATCTACAATGTGGACGAAAAAACCCTGCTCATTGTCACCACCGACCGTATGTCGGCCTTTGACGTGATCATGGCAGAGCCCATCCCGTATAAAGGCGTTATTCTGAACCAGATCACCCTGTTCTGGATGGACAAGTTCAAGCACATCATCCCCAACCACCTGATCGAAAGCGATGTAAACCGTTTTCCGGCTGAGCTGGCCCCGTGGCGGGACGAGCTTGAAGGCCGCTCCGTTCTGGTGCGCAAGGCCAAACCCTTG
>JAQVZK010000150.1 GCA_028708195.1 Desulfovibrio sp. | reverse complement strand
GCCCCAGCAGTGGTTGGTGGCAACGGTGCGGCCCGTGCCGCGAATGTTGGCAATGCCGTAGCCAGCGCCGATATACTGTGCGCCGCGCAGGGTCAGCAAATCGCCGAATTCGGAATAGGGGCCGTGGTCGACGCTCCAGTCCGTTTCCATAGCGAGAATCTTGCCCTGCTTGTTGGCCGCGTAGCGCATGGTCGTCCAGAAGGGCGAACGCTTGCCGGTGTAGTTCTGCTGCTGGTCATAGTTGTAACGCAGATGGCAGGGACGGCCCGTAGCCATAACGGCGACGCCAATCAGGGCTTCCATTGTGGGGCTGAACTTGTAGCCAAAGGTGCCGCCAGTGGTGTTCTGCACCATGACGAGATCCTTGGGGAATTCCAGGCCCAGGCCGGGGGCGATCATGAGCGCGTGAAGATGCAGGCCGATGGACTTGGAATGGATGACCACCTGACCCTGCTCGTTGATGTAGCCATAGCCCACGTCGGGCTCGATGGGCAAATGGGGCTGGCGCTGGGTATAATAGCTGCCTTCCATCACCACGTTATTGGGATCATTAAAGAAGGGGGCCGTATCTTCGCCCTTTTCTTCAAACTGGTCATAGTAGATGTTGGGGGTGCCGGGGTGGATTTCAATGGCGTCAGGGGCCATAGCCTCGGGCGCGCTCATATATTCGGGCAACCGCTCCAGGTCAAACTTTACCTTTTCAGCGGCTGCGCGCGCATTGGCTTCGGTGTCGGCACAGACGAGGGCCAGGGCGTCGCCATACTGGAACACCTTGCTGTCGTTCAGGATGGGGCGTTCCCATCCGTCACCCTTGTTGGTGGGGAAGGTGATGAGGCCCGTAATACGGTTTTTGCCCTTCACGTCCTTGTGGGTCAGCACCTTGAACACGCCGGGCATCTTTTCGGCTTCGGAGGTATCAATGCCCTTGATGAGCGCATGGGAAACCTGAGCTTGGGCCAGGGCCAGATGCAGCGTGTTATCAGGCAGGCGCACAGCGGCGTCAGCGCCAAATTCGGCCACGCCCGTGACCTTGGCCACGGCGCTGGGACGAGGAATGCTGGAGCCCCAGATGCGGCCGTCGGCGGGCAGCTTGAAGCTGATGTCTTCAACAGTCTTTTCGCCGCGCATGATGGCGGCGGCGTCCATGACGGCGTCCACCAGGGGTTTGTAGCCCGTGCAACGGCAGATGTTGTGGTGCTTCTGGAACCAGTCGCGCACATCTTCACGGCTGGGCTTGATGTTCTCATCCAGCAGGGCCTTGGCCGACACGATGAAACCGGGCGTGCAAAAACCGCACTGCGCCGCGCCGTGCTGTATCCAGGCATGCTGCAGGGGGTGCAGGCAAAGGGGCGTACCAATGCCTTCAAGCGTGGTAACGGCAGCATTTTCAGCAACGCGGCTCATCTTGATGATGCAGGCGCGCGACACCTTGCCGTCCAGAATGACGGTACAAGCGCCGCATTGCCCCTTGCCGCAGCCTACCTTCACGCTGGTGAGGTGCAGATGGCTGCGCAGCACGTCCACCAGAGTGTCGTTGGGGCTGACCAGCAAACGCCGGGGAATGCCATTGACTACAAGAGTTTTAGGTTCCATGCGCGACTCCTTTGTTGATGAATGCCTGTGTATATGCCGACGCGGGATATCCGCGCTTGAGGCCGTAACTGAACGGCGTATGCGCCGTATTGCTCCACCTGGATAAATGAAATCTTGACTGTGATGCCATCAGGCCCGTGCCCTTACTTGCCAAAGGGGCAAATGGGGTAGGCACATTCGGGGCACCCGGCGCAAAATCCGCCGTGGCCCATACCCGCCACGTCTTCAGCCGTGACCTCAAGACCTGCCAAAAGGCGCGGCACCACCAGGTCAAAAATGCTGGCCTTGTGGTACATGACGCAACCCGGCAGCCCCAGCACAGGTACGCGCCCTCGCGGGCCTGCGGCATGGGCAAGAAGAAACATGGCCCCCGGGTATACCGGCGCGCCATAACTGATAATCTCTGCGCCAGAGGCTCGGATGGCCGAAGGCGTGCGGTCGTCAGGGTCAACAGACATACCGCCAGTAACCACAATCATGTCGGCACCCTGCTGCAAAAAATCCACAATGGCGCCTGCGGTCATGTCCACTTCGTCACTGGTCAGGGTCTGGCCCATGACGGTGCTGCCAAGCTTGGTGAATTTTTTTCGCAGCACCGGGCCAAAGGCGTCCTGAATGCGGCCGTAGTATACCTCACTGCCGGTGGTCACCACGCCCACCTTGGCGTGGGCCAGGGGCAGCACCTCCACCACGGGACGGCTGACCATAGCTTCCATTGCGCGCAGCTTTTCCTCTTCAATTATAAGAGGCACCACGCGCATGCCAGCCACAGCCCGCCCCCTGGTCACAAACTGCAGACTGTGCAGGGTGGCAACGGTGATCTCGCCAAGGGCGTTGATCTTGCCAAGGGTGGGCACGTCAATTTTAAGCAAACCGTCACATGCGGCGGTAAGGTTTATGCGCCCCTCTTTGGGGTTTCCGGCGGTGAGGTTGCCCCCGGCTGTGGCAGCCACAATGCGGGCGGCCGCGTCATTTTCGTGTACCATGCCGGGCAGCGGCTCGAAGACATAAAGATGCTCCTTGCCTACTTCGAGCAGCACCTTGATATCCTCGGGGCGCACCACATGGCCCTTGCTGAAGACTGGCCCCTTGCTCTCGCCGGGCACAATCCTTGTTATATCGTGACAAAGAACACTACCTACCGCGTCATGAACATGTATGGTTTTCATACAGGCTTTTGTCATGGTTTCTCCTGAAACGGTGCACGACCTGATGCTCATATTGTGCAAATAATACCACCCTCACAACAAAATGCAAAATAAAATTCAGGATTTACAAAGTGTGGTCAGCATAAGCTTCTGGTATCTTATGTGTTCAGAAGTTATTTTCCCTATTTTAACAAAAAGCGTGACTATTGCCCCCGGCTTGAGTCGTGTCGAATGGTGTGACAATTGACAGAGGGCGCGTTCTCTGCGACAGGGAGTAAAAGAAAATGATCCGCAATTTCGCCGATGATCATGGCGCAACGGTTCGCCGACGCCAGGAGTCCGTATGAACACACCCCTCGGTACCGCACACACTTTGCGCACACCGCGCTTCAGCCGTCTGGCCACACGGGCCGCCGCGCTTTTTCTCACGTTGCCCCTGGCCGCCTGCGGCCTGGGCGAAACCCCGCAAAGGGAAGAAACGCCACCTGGCCCCGTAGAAAGCTTCATGATACTTTCCACTCCCGGTCAGACCACTATTGTGGATGACATACAGTTCGGCCAGGGCGTGAGCGTGAGCGTTGACGAAGTTTTCACCTCGGCCAAGGGCGAAAACTGCAAGCGCGGCACAGTCCTTGCCGGGCAAAAAGAAGCCGAAGTGGTGGTTCTTTGCCAGGACGGCCAGGGGCGCTGGATCATGGCTCCCAGGGTATGGGGCCAGGGCATCACCAAGCCGTAATCTCAACGGGGCGCTGCCCCGTAACTATTGCAGGCGCGCGGCGCGGCTTGGCCGCGAAACCGCGCGTCTCATCCTTTGGAATACCATGCTGCAAAAAAACTACTTTCTTGCCATTCTGGCCCTGCTGACCCTTTGCGGCGCAGCCCGGGCCGACGACAATGTGCGGCCTTACGCGGCCAATCTTTTTCAGGGCAATTTTGCCCAAAATAAAGAAGGCTCTGTCATCGCCCCCGGTGACCGGGTGGTGGTGCGTCTGTGGGGCGATGCCCTCAATGTGGACCGCACCCTGACAGTGGGGCCCGACGGCCACATGAATCTGCCCGAAGTGGGCGACATGCCCGTGGCCGGGCTTGCCTACGACAAACTGGCCGACGCCCTGCGCAGCAAACTGGCCGCCAACGGCCACCCCAACGCGCAGATATACGCCGCCCCCCTGGACGCGCGCCCCGTGGCCGTCTTTGTCACTGGCGGCGTAACACGCCCCGGAAGCTACACCGGCGGCCCCAATGACCCCCTGCTCAGTTTTCTGGACAAGGCAGGCGGCCTTGATCCTTTGCGCGGCAGCTACCGCGACATACACCTTATGCGCGACGGCAAGTCGGTCGCGAACCTTGACCTCTACCCGTTTGCCCGCAAGGGCCTGCTGCCCTCAGTGCGCTTGCAGGACGGCGACACGCTGGTGGTGGGCGAAAAAGGCCCCACAATTACGGCCATCGGCACAGTGCGCAATGCGGCGCTGTTTGAGTTTCCCAAAAATCAGGCAACGGGCGCTGCCCTTATTGAACTGGCCGACCCCGAAAGCCGTACCTCGCATGTCGCCCTCAACGGCACGCGCAACGGCGCGCCCTACAGCACCTATCTGCCGCTCAAAGACCTGCGCAACCTACGCCTAGAAGACGGCGACAAGGTGCAGTTTATCGCTGACGCCTCCGGCAACACCATCATGATTGAAGTGCAGGGCGCAGTACGCGGCGCATCGCGCTTTCCCGTTCGCCAGGGCGCACGCCTGCGCGATGTGAAGAACTTCATCGCCGTGGAACCTGAACGCGCCAACCTCGACGCCATGTACATCAAGCGCAAAAGCGTGGCCGCGCGGCAGAAAAAAGCCATAGCTGATTCCCTGCGCCGCCTGGAAGAAACCGCCCTCACCGCCTCTTCGGCCAGCACTGACGAAGCGCAGATCCGCGCCAAGGAAGCCGAAATGGTGTCCAAGTTTGTGGAGCGCGCCAAGGCAGTGGAACCCGAAGGCGTGGTGGTGCTGGACAGCGGAAACACCAATGCCGACCTGAGCCTTGAAGAAGGCGACATTATCGTTATTCCCACCAAGAGCGACGTGGTGCTTGTAAGCGGTGAGGTCATGGTGCCCCAGGCCATGCTGTGGGCCAAAAAGAAAGACGCCAGCGACTACATCAAGGGCGCGGGCGGCCTGACCAACCGCGCAGACAGAGACAAGGTACTTGTCATGCACCAGAACGGCTCTGTAACCCAGGGTGGAGACGACATCGCGGCCGGCGACCAGATACTTGTGCTGCCAAAAGTGGAATCCAAAAATATGCAGGCCATCAAGGATATCTCGCAGGTGCTCATGCAGGTGGCTGTGTCCGCCCGGGTACTGCTGGGGCTGCCTTCGCTGTAAAAGACAGCCGCCTGACAAGATCATGTTTGATGTAAAAAAGCCCGGTAACGGGCTTTTTTACATATGAAGGGATTTGTGGAGGAGAAAAATTGCTTTGTGGGGGAGCGGCCTTTTTGTAAAAGGGCCGCTCCCCCACACCCCCACCCCCTAAAACCTTTATTTTTGGTTCAGTGTGTTGCAAGGAGCCTCCTGCCACAACGGGGCTTTCCTTGAGGCTGAGCCTTTCAGATATACCACCGGCCCCCCAAAATACTCCGCTCAGGAGCCCGTTCCAGCGTTTTATGCGTTGTCAGCCACACTTGGGTAAAGAAAAACTTAATGGTGTGCATCTTATTGTTTTTTGTGTATAGTGCCTTCAAATGCCCCATTATCGGCACAGACCTGCAGTGTCGGTCTTTCGCCTCCCCCTGAATGGAAGAATATATGGATCAGGCCTTGAAAAACTGTGACCTTTTTGCCCATATGAGCGCGGACGAAGCCAAGTTGTGCCTGGGGTGCAGCGGGGCCGTGGAAGAAAAATACGGCAAGGGAGGCATGGTTTTTTGCGAAACGGATTCTCCAACCCGGCTGTTTGTACTGCTGGAGGGGACAATTACTGTTGGGCGTGACGGCGCAGATGGCAGGCGCGCGGTCTTGGCCCGCATTGATCAGCCCGGTGATCTCTTTGGTGAGGTATATGTTTTTCTTGATCAGTCCACCTACGGCTGTAGCGTGCAGGCTGAAAGTGCGGTACGCGTGCTGGCCATACCCGCCAAATTTTTTTACTCTACCTGCGAAAAGCGCTGTGCCATGCACGCGCAGATCATCCGCAACATGCTTTCTGTTTTTGCACGCAAGGCCTTTTTTTGACCCGCCGGGTGTCGCTGCTCTCGTCCGGCAGCCTGCGCCGCAAGATCGCGG
>JAQVZK010000149.1 GCA_028708195.1 Desulfovibrio sp. | reverse complement strand
CGCATGGCCAGCGGCGACCTGCTGGCCGTTGTCAGCACCAGCGCCCTTGAACTGGGTATCGACATTGGCGGTCTGGATGTCTGCATCCTGGTGGGCTATCCGGGTACGGTGATGGCGACCCTGCAACGTGGCGGCCGCGTGGGCCGGGCGCAGCAGGAATCCGCCGTCATAGTGGTGGCGGGCGAAGACGCGCTGGACCAGTATTTTGCCAGAAATCCCGAAGATTTTTTCAGCCGTCCGCCTGAAAAGGCCGTGGTCAATCCCGACAACGAGGTCATCCTGGCCCGGCACCTGGAATGCGCCGCCGCAGAGATGCCCCTGCGCCTTGGCGAAGCCATGCTGGCAAGCCCGGCGGCCCTGGCCGCCGCCCGGCAGCTCAATACGCAAGGGCTGCTGTTGCAGTCAGCGGACGGCAAACATCTGCTGGCCTCACGCAAGCGGCCCCAACGCCATGTGGACTTGCGCGGCACAGGGCAGACCTTCAGCATCGAGGACGAACAGGGCCACATCATCGGCTCCGTAGATGGCTTTCGCGCCTGGCGCGAGACGCACCCCGGCGCTGTATATCTGCACCGGGGCCGCAGCTACATTATTGAGGCTATGGACCCGGCGCGCGCCCGCATTATGGCCAGGGAGGCCAAGGTGGGCTGGTTTACCCGCACACGCGGCCAAAAAACCACTGACATTCTTGAAGAAACCGGGCGCATATCCTTGGGGCGCACTGTGGTGTGCCGGGGGCGGCTGCGCATCATCGATACGGTGACAGGCTATGAAAAGCGCTCCACCTCGGGCAACCGCCTGCTGACCATCACGCCACTGGACGCGCCGCCGCAGGTTTTTGAAACCGAGGGCCTGTGGTTTGTCATCCCCGACAATATCCGCGCAGAGATGGAAGACAATTTCATGCATTTTATGGGCGGCATCCACGCGTTGGAGCATGCGGCCATCGGCCTGCTGCCCCTGCTCATCATGGCCGACCGCAATGACTTTGGCGGCATATCCACCCCCATGCACGCCCAGCTTGGCCTGCCCGCCGTATTTATTTATGACGGCCTGCCCGGCGGCGCTGGCCTGACGCGCCAAGCCTTTGGCGACGCCCGCGCCCTGCTTGAAGCCACCTATAAAACCGTGGCAGCCTGCCCCTGTGAGGACGGCTGCCCCTCCTGCGTGCACTCGCCCAAATGCGGCTCAGGCAACCGCCCCATTGACAAAAGGGCTGCCCTGGAACTGCTGCGCCAACTGCTGGCCCCAGGCGATGAGGGCGATGCGTTGCGCGAAAAACTGGTCACAAGCCCGCCGCCGCCGCGCCCGGAACTGGAATTTACGGGCCCCACGGATATGGCGGGCATGCCGGACGCAGATTTCAGGTTTGAAACCGCGCCCTCCCTGCACAATACAACACCTCTGCCCGAAAAAAGGATGAACCCCGCCGCAGACAACGGCAGCCATGCCCCTGCGAGCGGGCCGACAATTCAGGGTACAGCCAGCGCGGTACAACAAGCTGCACCGCAGGCAACAGAACAGACCACGGCACATGCCGCGCCACATGCCGGGCACGCCTCAAGCGCCGCGCCCGCCCAACAGTATGCCCAACAGTATGGAGGTCCCGCCATGCCAGACCTGCAGAACCATATACCTGTGCCCCCGCCCGAGCATTTCGTGGTTTTTGACGTGGAGACGCGCCGCTCCGCTGCCGAGGTGGGCGGCTGGCACAAGGCCGGGGATATGGGCGTAAGCGTGGCCGTGGCCTATGACAGCCGCGCCAACGACTTTTTCACCTACACGCAGGATGCGCTGCCTGCCCTGTTTGAGCGCATGCGGGCGTCGGGGCTGGTGGTGGGTTTTAACAGCCTGCGCTTTGACTATGCCGTGCTTGCACCATTCGCCCCCTTTGATTTGCGCAGCCTGCCGAGCCTCGACATCTTGCAGCGCATCAAGGACAGGCTGAGCTACCGCATCTCACTGGATAATCTGGGTCAGGCCACCCTTGACGAGGCCAAGAGCGCCGACGGCCTGCAGGCCCTGCGCTGGTGGAAGGAAGGCAGGATGGACGAAATAGCGGCATACTGCCGCATGGATGTGGACTTGACCCGCCGCCTCTATCTCTACGGCCTTGAGCACGGGCATTTGCTGTTCAGCAACAAGGGGGGCTCGCGGGTGCGGGTTCCCGTGGACTTGCGCCCACCGCAACGCTGACAGGCAGATTCTTAAAAAAGCCCACAGCCGTGGGGGGGCACAGCATCCTCACACCAGACCTGGGCCGCATTACGCAGGGCCGCATTGCGCAAGGCCGTATTTGAGCACTCTTTATCGCCCCTGCCACTAGAGCCCTTGCGCAACATCAACGCCAAATTTTTTGGCATAGATTTGCGTTGCCCATATTTTTGTCATAGCGATGGCGGACCACAGCCTCTTCATGCGGCCCGCCAACGCAAGGCATACACCTTTGCCTCACGCCGGGCACATGGTTGTTGCACCCAGAAAACAAAGGCAGTTTTATTTCCTGTGCAGAAGCCATGCCACAAAAGCCCCGGCATGCCGGGGCTTTTGTTCGTGCAATTTCTGTGCGGCCCTGCGGGCCACCCTTTGCCTATTTGAGTTTTTTGATGGCTTTTTCCATACCTTCAGGCAGGGGGTAGCAATGCTCCTCACCGGGAAAAGCCCCGACGCGCACCTCACGGGTATACGCCTCGATAGCTTCACGCAAAGCCTTTTCCACCGAGCCGAAATATTTGACGAACCTTGGCAGGGGCCGGGCGTTCAGGCCGGTCATGTCCTGCCATACCAGCACCTGCCCGTCGCACTCCGCACCAGCGCCTATGCCGATGACAGGTATGGCAAGCTCCTTGGTGACGCGGGCAGCCAGCGGGGCCGGCACGCATTCCAGCACAACCGAGAAGGCTCCTGCTTCCTGAAGGGCGCGGGCGTCGTCCAACAGTTTTTGGGCAGCACTGGGCGTCTTGCCCTGCATCCTGAAGCCGCCAAAGGCGTTCACTGACTGGGGCGTGAGCCCAAGGTGCCCCATGACAGGGATGGAGGCCCGCACAAGGGCCTTGACCACGTCGCAAAACTCCGCGCCGCCCTCAAGCTTGACAGCCTGGGCGTGCCCCTCGGACACCAGCCTGCCAGCGTTGCGCACGGCCTCATCCACGCTTGTGTGGTAGCTCAAATAGGGCATATCACAGACCACCAGGGCCTGCTCCGTGGCACGCGCCACAGCCGCGCAATGGCGGATCATGTCGTCCATTGTGACGCTGAGCGTATCCTCATGCCCCAGCATGACCATGCCCAGCGAGTCTCCCACGAGGAGCGCGTTGACCCCGGCGGCGTCCATAACGCGGGCCGTGCTGTAATCATAGGCCGTCAGTATTACAAGCTTGTCCTGCCCCTTGGCTGCGCGAAATGTGACCACTGTGTTCTTCATGATGCCTGCTCCTTGCTAAAACCGTACGGCAGATGCCGGGGAAAACTGATACGCCAACGCAGAAGGCAGTATTCGGCTCACGACCGACTGTTGGCCTCTTGCGCCAGCCCCATAAGCAGGTGCGTCAGCTTGGCCGCTGTAAAATCACAGTGGTGCAGCCCGGCGATGGGCGCAAGCTCCACCACATCCAGACCAACGACCTTGCGCCCGTCCACGCAACGCTCAAGGATGAACTGGGCCTCGCGCCAGCTTATGCCGCCGGGCGATGGCGTGCCCGTGGCAGGCATGAGGGAGGCGTCAAAGGCATCCACATCAAAAGTGATGTAAATGCGCCGGGGAAAGTCCTCGGGCAGGGGCTGTTCGGGCAGGCCCACGCGGGCCATGAAGTAGGCGTCGTAGTGCGTGACGTTGTGGGCCTTGCGCACCTCGACCTCTTCACGGCAAAAATCGCGCACGCCAAACTGCACCAGCGGCAGGCCAAGATCGGCCACGGCCCGGTGCATGACGCTGGCATGGGAGTATGGGCTGCCTTCATAGCTTGAACGCAAGTCGGCATGGGCGTCAAACTGCACAATGCCAAAGGGCTCGCCCGTGCTTTGCGCGTGTTTGGCCAGGGCGCGCAACGCGCCAAGGCTTACCGTGTGTTCGCCGCCAAGCAGCACAGGCATGGCCTTGCACGAAAGGGCGTGCGCAGCGGCCGCCTCGATGCGGTCAAGGGTGGCCTCAATGGGGCCGCTACAGTCCACAGGCGGGGCCGTATAAAAACCTGACTCGCCAGGAGTGTGCCCGCATTCCCAGGCTTCAAGCTGCTGCGACGCCGTGAGCAGGGCCTCCGGACCGCTGGCAGTGCCGCCGCCGTAGGAGACGCTTTGCTCAAGCGGCACGGGGATGATGTGAAAGGCGGCCTGATCAGGCCGGGCCGGGCTGTATTCCGATGCCAGAAAATGCTGCATGACTATCCTCATGACTGCGTGGATGAACCAAATAAAACGGCCCGCTTGGGGAGGCAGGCCGTTTTATTTTGGAGGAGGCTGTCAGCAAAAGAAAGGAAGGTACTTTCTATTCTGCAATGGCCGTGCCAAACGAAACCCAAGAGATTTTTTCTATAATACGCTGATATATTTTGAAAAACATTTCAGGAACAAATCCTGCTTTGTTTAAAAACTTATACTTTTCTGGCTGGCCCCCACACTGCCGCCAACCGTTGTACAAAAAATTATCTCAAGGGTTACTGCACTGTTTCTTTGCCGCTTACAGCGGGCGACCCCTGAATGCTGAGGCTCAGTTTTTCAGCCAGTTCACGGGCACCGGGGCTTTGACGCCATTCGTCAAACAGTTTGCGCCATGCGCCAAACTCCGTGAAGCCACGGTCAAGCTGGTCTTCGTGCATCTGCAGCCAGGTGTTGAAAAGCTGCATCTGCACCTGAAACGTGGAGCTGTTAAAAATCATGGCCGCGCTGTCACGGGCTATGCTTTTGCCCTCCACATGGGTGGCCACAAAATTACAGATGGCGCGCTGTGACATCTCAAACGTCACTTCCTTGCCGTTCATTTCGTCGGCCAAGGGCAACAGGTGGGGGTACAGCTCGGCTATGCGCTCCATCCCCTTGACCGGCACGCCCATAAACAGCGGCGCTTCGCCATCCGCCGTGGCGGCCTCGGGCTTTTCGCTGATAAAATAGAAGCGCAGCCAGTTTTCAAACATCACCGCTTCAACCATGGCGGCGACTGCGCTCTGGAATTGGCTCTGTGGTTCAGGCATGGGAACTCCTTGATTTTTGATGGCCTGGTCTGGCAGGCCCGGCTTGCGACCAGAACCTGACCACGTCAACGCTCAGACATGGTGCCTTGCAACGCTGGCGCTTTACCGCAAGCAACGCCCGCCTGGCGCGGCCAACGGCAAAGGCGTCTGTCACGGCCCCTCATAGAGAAAAGGGAAAAATATCGCAAGCGTTTTTATATGTACTATCGGGGGCGGCCCGCGTCAATGTGCCTGGCCGCAAAGCCCGGCCAGACACCGGTTCTCCGCCTGTTTTGCAGTAGCATGCCGCGCAAAGATTCTGCACGACGGCGTACGCCGTAACAGCACCATTTCCCCTGAAACCCATACAGCGGTATCTCATGATGTTACGGGATGTTCCGCCCGGCTGACCCTAAAGTCAGGCCGCCCCGGGGCAGACAATTGCTCTCGGCACTCTGGCGGGCCGAAAGGCCTTGTGCTAGGGTCGCGCCATGATTGATTACGCACAAGCGCTCAACGAAGCCCAGTATCAGGCAGCCACCAGCGGCGACGGTCCCGTGCTGGTGGTGGCTGGCGCGGGCAGCGGCAAAACCCGCACCATTGTTTACCGTCTGGCCTGGCTGGCTGAAAACGGCATCTCGCCAGACGCCATGCTGCTGCTCACCTTTACCCGCAAGGCCGCGCAAGAGATGCTGCACCGGGCGGGCCTGCTGCTGAACCACGGGCTTGCCGGCGTACAGGGCGGCACCTTTCACGCCTTTTCTTTCAGTGTGCTGCGCCGCTGGAAGCCCGCGTGGCTGGCCGACCGCCCCTTTACGGTTATGGACTCGGCCGACATCACGGCGGCGGTCAAGCACTGCAAGGACGCCCTCAAGCTGGGCAAGGGCGACAAGTCTTTTCCCAAAACACAGACCCTGGTGG